>NZ_FKKY02000077.1:0-521 GCF_900079845.1 Aeromonas sp. EERV15
AGCAGCGCGCGCAGCCGCGCGAGCGAGTTGCTCACCGCCGGCGGCGTGACGCGGAGCCGCCGCGCCGCCCGCGCCGCGCTCCGCTCCTCGAGCACCGCGTGCAGGACGAGCAGCAGGTTGAGGTCGATCGCGGACAAGTTCACCATAAGTGAAGATTACCATCACGAAACATCACTGGAAATGAGCGCCTGTCGCGCCCATGCTGGGCGTGGTCGTCGCGGGGTGCTGTCGCGAGATATCGAGACGTCGGTGCATGGGTGCATCGGGACCTCGATGTCGTCGACACATCGCGAGGAGGCACGGGGATGACACAGCGGGGTGTGCGGCGCGCGATCCTCATCGGCGGGGGCATCGCGGGCCCGGTGCTCGGGATGTTCCTGCGGCGGATCGGCGTCGAGGTGACGATCTTCGAGGCGCGCGAGGCGCCGGCGGAGCACGAGGGCGCGTTCCTGGGGCTCGCGCCGAACGGGATGAACGTGCTCGCCGATCTGGGCGTGGCGGAGGCGGTGCGGGCGCGGGGC
>NZ_FKKY02000017.1:0-120996 GCF_900079845.1 Aeromonas sp. EERV15
CGCGCTCGGTGATTTGTTTAACCGCTTCGATTTTGAATGTTTCTGGATAACGCTGACGGGTCATAACACCTCCAATAGTTGCCTCATTTTAAGGCTGCGAGGTGTCTAGGGAACTGGGGGCGATTCATTAAGCTATCGCCCTGAGTGACAACCCGTGGGGTCGAATAGCGAAACCTGTTCGGACGATGGGGGGTTAGTATTCCACAGCCACAGCCACAGCCACAGCCATAGCCAGAATTGAATAGCTCAAGATTGTCACGCTGCTGCAACTAAGGTGTCCAATACTGTTGCGCTGGTGGATCAATCCTGCCGCCGCTTGGGAAAGCTAGCTAACCACGCTGGTTGCCAATGCCCCTCCGATTTGGATTAAAGGGCCAAGCCGAAGCGGGTGAACTTCCGGCCATTGGCCCTTGCGCAGCTTTCCTCCCTATCAGCTCTGGCTATCACTCCCCGAAGTCAAAATGCCGACCCAAAGGTCGGCATTTTGCTTTTACAAGGTACCGGGCTGGCGGCATATGCGCTTAGCTCGCCGCTGACGAAATGCTCACACTCGCCATATCGCCTGAGCCCTATTGGCTAAAGACCGTCTGCCCGCGAAAGACGGTGCGGGTGACGTTGGTGTCAGCGATCTGCTCCGGCTTACCAGTGTCAACCAGCTGGTAGAGATCCTGGTCGAGCACGATAAAGTCGGCCGATTTGCCCGCTTCGATGGAGCCGCTGATAGCCTGCTGGCGCACCGCGCGGGCGCCGTTGATGGTATAGGCATCCAGCATCTGGTCGAGGGTGATGCGCTGGCTCGCCCGAAAGTCATCGCCGCTCTGGGGGGCATGGTTGACCCCGGCGGCCATATTGGCGAAGGGGCGTGGATCGCGGCTGTCGACCGGCGCATCGCTGCCGGCCACCAGAATGGCGCCCGCCTTGCGCGAGCTGGCCACCGGATAGAGCGCCTGCTTGAGATACCCCTTGGGATCGTACATCGCCTCGTGCAGGGATTGCCCCTTGCGGGTCGGCTGGATAAAGGGGGTGACCAGCATGTCATATTCGGGCTGGGGGTTGGTCCAGGCGTAGGTGAAGGTGAGGTAGAGGCCAAGCTGGCCGAGCCGCTGCTGATCGTCCGGATGCACCACCTGCAGATGGGCGAGGGTATGAGGAGTGCCGTGATCGCCGTTGCTGGCGCGGGCCGCCTCCAGCGCATCGAGGGCCATGCGGGTGGTGCGATCGCCGATGCTGTGCATATGGATGCTAAAGCCCGCCTTGTCGAGCGCCCGCACGTAGCGGTTCAGATCGGCGGCGCGGTAGTTGACCAGCCCCTTGCTGCCGGCATCCTCGCTGTTGGCGGTGATGGTGACCTGCTCGCCATCCTGATCCGCAGCGAGGTGGGGGGTCTGGTAGTTGGTCAGCATGCCAGCGTTGGGCAGGAAGGGGGGCGTGCTGAAGGGATCCCCTTCCAGTACCCCGTCGAGGAAGATCTTGACCGCATCGGCCTTGATCAGCGGATCGCTGGCGAACTGGTCGCGCACCCGGTTCGCCTTGGCCAGATGGCCGCCGATATCGAGCTTGCCGCTGTAGTCATCCTCGTGAAAACAGGTGGCGGCGGTGACCCGCATATTGAGCAGCCCCTTATCTTCCATCTCCCGCAGGCGATCGCGGATAGAGTCGGTGGCGCAGGCATCCTGAATGCTGGTGATGCCGCGCGAGGCCATCAGGGTCGAGACGGCGGGCAGGATCTGGCGATACTGGTTCGCTGCCTGTTCGTCGTGGGCGCTGAGCAGGCCGCTATCGGGGGAGGGGATGGCGCTGCGAGCCCCCTCGCGAATAACGCCGCTATCGAGATCCACATAGGGTTTGAAGGGGGCAAAGAGGCCGCCCGGCGCCAGGGTGGCGGCGGTGAAGCCAACCTGTTTGCCGCTCTGGTCGGTGGCCTGTGCCAGTGCCCGCGAGTTGTAGGCGCTGGCGTGGCCATCGACCCCGGCCAGCACCACCGGGTTGTCGGGGGCGGCGGCATCGAGGGCCGCCAGCACGGTTTTATAAGCGGCGGTGGGGGCGTTGCCCTCGTAGGGAGACCACTGGTTGATCACCAGCCAGTCGCCAGCCTTGGGGGCGTAGCGGGGCAGGCAGCGCTTCACCTTGGCTGCCAGCTCGCCGAGATCGACCGGCTTGCCGTCGAGATCGCACATATCGAGCGCCACCGTGCCCAGCAGGTGGATATGGTTGTCGTGCAGCCCCGGCAGCACCATCTTGCCCTGCAAGTCGACCACCTGGGTGTCGGGGGTGCTGAGCGCCTCGGCCCCCTGCCGGTTGCCGACATAGAGGAACTGGTCGCCGCTCACCACCATGGCCTCTGCCACCTGCCGCTGACCATCCTGGGTGTGGATCTTGCCGTTGAGATAAAGAGTGCGTGCAGCGGTGGGCGGCTGCCCCTGTTGGCAACCCGCCAGCGTGGCGGCCAGCAGCGGGACGAGCAGCAAACATGTGCGGGAACGGGCGTGATGTGGTGCCTTGCAATCCATGCGGTGATCTCCTTGAGAGTCGTATTTAGTGCAGTGTTTACTGCACATTGCGCGATCTCTTTATGGTTGCTTGGTCAAAAAATGCCAGCAATCGCTGCAAATATTTAACGTTTTGTTTACCATGTCACATCAGTCGGTGGCGAGCGGGGCGCAGTGCCCGCTTTGCTGATGCACAAGGATGCACAACCAGA
This sequence comes from Aeromonas sp. EERV15, assembly GCF_900079845.1. NCBI lineage: Bacteria > Pseudomonadati > Pseudomonadota > Gammaproteobacteria > Aeromonadales > Aeromonadaceae > Aeromonas > Aeromonas sp. EERV15. The sequence continues at coordinate 2,702 of NZ_FKKY02000017.1, forward strand.
CCGCCTGCCGATGGGCCAACAACAGGGAGGAGTGATGTCAGAGGAGTCAGTGACCGAGGGGCCGTTACCTCAAGGGGTTGCCATGCGCCGCCAACCCAAACAGCAGCGCAGTCAGGCGGTGGCCAGCCGCATCGAGGAGGCGACCCTGAGCCTGTTGCAGGAGCAGGGTTTTGCCGCCCTCAATACCAATGCCATCGCCGATCGGGCGGGGGTGGGGATCAAGTCGCTCTATCACCTCTATCCCAACAAGGAGGCGATCATCGGCCGCCTCGCCATGGGGTGGCTGGCGGCAGTCTGCGAGGCGCAGCAGGCGATCCGGCTGCAGGCGACCAGCTGGCCGCAGGCGCTGGTGCTGCTCGACGAGGCGCTGGAGGAGCTGGAGCGCCGCTTTGTCGGCTATGGAGCCCTCTGGCATGCGATGGATTTGATCCCCGAGCTGCATGCGCTGGAGCAGCAGCACGAGCGGGGTCAGATTGACTTCTGGTCATCCCTGCTGCGCGATTTTGGTTGCCGCTGGCCGGAGCCCGAGCTCACGACTCTGGTGCGCTACTTCTATCGCACCGCCGATGTCACCAAGCAGTGCACCCGGGCCGACGGGGATCTCGGCCAGCAGATGTGGCTGCTGCACCGCCACTGGAGCGAGCAGCTGATCGCCGCCGCCATTGTCGAGCCCGACCCCGAGCGGGTGTGGCAGGCAAGGCCAGCCCTGCTGCTAGGCACAGCGGCGCAGGCCAAGGGGGCGCCATAACAGGCACCGCAAGGTGTGCGGGCAGGCGCTCTTTGCCCTGATCGGCTGGCATCTATCTGGCAAGATATCTCTGCGAGGTGGGAAATCTGGGACACCCATCTTTTTGACAGCAACCCCATCGCGGTGGATGTGCGGCTGGTTGGTTGCCACCAACTGCGATCTGCTCTCCATGATCAAGAACAAGCGCTTTAGAAGCGACCTCTACTACTAAAAGATCGCTGTCCACATTCTTCCGCTATCTGTGCCGTAGCGGCCGGCGGGACTGTGCCATTCTGGTGACCAGCCGCGCCAGCTTCGAGATGGTGCAAAAGTGCGCCAGCGCCAGGGTCGAGATCCTGCTTGCCATCTCTGCTGCCACCGAGCTCGCGGTCGAGCGGGCCGAGCAGACCGGCCTCACCCTGGTGGTTTTTTGCCGCCCCAGGCGTGCCGAGATCTACAGCGGTTGTCAGCGCATTTTGCTTAAGTGACGGCTAGAGAGAGGGCAAGGCCACGGGCCTACTCCACGGGCAAAGAGGGCAGGCAAAATGAAATAAAGAAAAAGGGCGGGGAGTGTGACTCCCCGCCCTTTTTGTATCTGCTTCTGTGGCGGATTAGCGCGCCAGCAGGATACGCAGCATGCGGCGCAGCGGCTCGGCTGCGCCCCACAGCAGCTGGTCACCCACGGTAAAGGCGGCCAGATACTCAGGGCCCATATTGAGCTTGCGCAGACGGCCGACCGGAATGCTGAGGGTGCCGGTAACGGCAGCCGGAGTCAGCTCGCGGGCGGTGATGTCGCGATCGTTGGGGATCACTTTCACCCAGTCGTTGTGGGCAGCCAGCAGCGCTTCGATCTCCGCCAGCGGCACATCCTTTTTCAGCTTGATGGTGAAGGCCTGGCTGTGGCAGCGCAGGGCGCCGATCCGCACACACAGACCATCCACCGGAATGACGGCGTTTTCGATACCCAAAATCTTGTTGGTCTCGGCCTGACCCTTCCACTCCTCGCGGCTCTGGCCGTTGTCGAGCTTGGTGTCGATCCAGGGAATGAGGCCACCGGCCAGCGGTACGCCGAAGTTGTCCACCGGCAGGGTGCCGGAGCGGGTCTTCTCGGTGATCTTGCGCTCGATATCGAGGATGGCGGAGGCTGGGTCTGCCAGCTCGACCGCCACTTCGTCACGCAGCATGCCCATCTGGGTGACCAGCTCGCGCATATGGCGGGCACCGCCACCGGAAGCGGCCTGATAGGTGGCCACGCTGACCCACTCCACCAGATCGGCCTTGAACAGGCCGCCGAGGGCCAGCAGCATCAGGCTGACGGTGCAGTTGCCGCCAACGAAGGTCTTGATGCCATCGTTCAGGGCCTGCTCAATCACGTCGCCGTTGACCGGATCCAGAATGATGACGGCGTCTTTCTCCATCCGCAGGGAGGAGGCGGCGTCAATCCAGTAGCCCTGCCAGCCAGCGGCTTTCAGGCGCGGATAGACATCCTTGGTGTAGTCGCCGCCTTGCGCGGTGATGATGATATCCTGCTTGGCCAGCGCCTCGATATCGAAGGCGTCCTGCAGAGTACCGGCATCGACGCCGAAGTTGGGAGCGGCCTCACCGGCCTGGGAGGTGGTGAAGAATGTGGGTTGAATATGGGCGAAATCCTGCTCTTCCTGCATCCGGCTCATCAGAACCGATCCCACCATGCCACGCCAACCGACCAAACCTACTTTTTTCATATTGTCCTACCCTGGATTGCTGCTAAAGAAACTCGCGATGACACCCGTAACCCCTTGTCTGGCGACGCCTGTTTACAAGCGGTTTACAGGCCATTTAAAAAATATGCGCTGCGAAAAATGCGTCTATCCACATTACGGATTGTGACGGCTTGCGCAAGTCGAATTGCACAATATTCTGTGTCGTTTGCTGCATTAACCGGCAGGGACAGCGTAGCTGCGACAGGCGGGTGGGGGAGAGGTCAACATCAGATGAAAAGGCCACCGGTTATGGCGGTGGCCTGTCAATAAAGCGGCTGGCGTCACTCGTCTCGCGTTTATCCGTAACGGGCGAGGGTCAGCCCCTCATCGCTAATGGCGGGCTCGCTGCCGCTGATGAGATCGCACAACAGCTGACCCGAACCGGCCGCCATGGTCCAGCCCAATGTGCCATGGCCGGTATTGAGCCAGAGGCCGGGAATGGGGCTCGGCCCCACCAGCGGGGTGCCGTCCGGCGTCATGGGGCGCAGCCCGGTCCAGAACTCGGCCTGACTGATATCGCCCCCCTCGGGGAAGAGATCGCTGACCACCATCGCCAGGGTGTCGTGGCGCCTTGGGTTAAGGGCGAGGTTGTAGCCCGACAGTTCCGCCATGCCGCCGACCCGGATCCTCTCGTCAAAACGGGTGATAGCCACCTTGTAGGTTTCATCGAGAACTGTGCTGCGCGGGGCTGCGTCTGCGTTGATCATCGGCAGGGTGAGGGAGTAGCCCTTGACCGGATAGACCGGCAGCTCGAGCCCGAGCGGGCGCAGCAGCGGCCGTAGAAAACCGGTGGCATAGCTGCCGAGCGCACAGACGATGGCATCGGCGCGATAGCGCTGCTCGCCCGCCCGCACCGCCACGGCGCGGCCGCGGACTTGCTCAATCTCGTCGATGTCGCAGTTGAAGACGAACTTGACCCCGAGCTTCTCTGCTTCAAGGGCAAGGGCCTTGGTGAAGCGGAAGCAGTCGCCGGTCTCGTCGCCAGGCAGACGCAAGCCGCCGACGATTTTGCCGCGCACCCGCGCCAGCGCAGGCTCTGCCGCTTCGCAGCCGCTGGCATCGAGGGATTGGTAGGGGACGCCATACGCCTCCAGCACCTCGATATCGCGTTGGCTGGCATCGAGCTGGGATTGGCTGCGAAACAGCTGCAGGGTGCCGAGCTGGCGCCCTTCGTAATCGATGCTCAGCTCGTCGCGCAGCACCTTCATGCAGTCGCGGCTGTATTCGGCGAGGCGCACCATGCGGCCCTTGTTGGTGGCATAGGCGGTCGGGGTGCAGTTGGCGAGCATCCTCAGCATCCAGCGCAGCTGGAAGGGGTCGGCGGTGGGGCGCACCGTGAAGGGGGCATGCTTTTGCAGCATCCACTTGGCGGCCTTGAGGGGGATGCCGGGGGCCGCCCAGGGTGCCGCATAACCCGGGGATATCTGCCCGGCGTTGGCATGGCTGGTTTCAAGGGCGACGCCACCTTGTCGCTCCAGCAGGGTTACTTTGTGACCCGCTTTGGCCAGATACCAGGCGCTGGTTACCCCAATTACGCCGCCACCGAGAACCACTATCTCCATATCGTCTTTCCTTGACTGATGTTCTGATGTGGCCACCACCTTAATCAGACGCCACAGGATATTCAACCGCTCTGCACAGGATTGGGATCTTCATCTGCCGCTATCGAACTGGATGGTGTTTGTGGTGCTAAAAGGGCGATGCCCCAGTTACATGTTGTGTGTGACTTAATCTGGCCAAGGGGCCTGTGGTATGTCATTTGCTGGAGCGTGGGGAAATCACTGCCAGCAGGGCGGGGAGGCAAGTCTGGCAACGGCAGCATAGCGAAGCAAGGTATTGGCAGGCGGGTGTATTTTGATGGTGGTCCCCAAGTCGATTGCAGACTGGTCTTCCAACACGTTGTGGTGACAGTGCCTGCTTTATCGGGGCTATGAGGTAAAAGCGGCTTTTGTTGACTAACTTAATATTTAAGAGCGTGTAAATCGACTCATTCTATTCAGCATAACGTAGAAAATAGCACCGCATGGGATGTGGAACATGAACAATGAGCATGCAGGGACGAGCACAATTTCGTTGCAGGTAGATCTTCGGCAGGTGGTGTATGCCCTGTCGGCGTCACTCGATTTGGTGGGGATCGGTGATGTGGCTCATGGTAAGCGGGTCGGGATCATGGCTGCAGAATGTAGCCGTAACTTGGGAATGGATGATGTTGAACGCTGCTTGTTGTTCGAGCTAGGGGTGCTGCACGACATCGGTGTCTCCTCGACTATTACTCACCATCACCTTGTTAGCGAGTTCGATTGGGAGTCGTCCCAGCGCCACTGTGAGGTGGGATATCAACTACTCAAGGACTTTCGACCGCTGGCACCTCTGGCTCTGCCCATCCGTTATCATCACACCCACTGGCATCAGCTGTGCAAGCTGCGTGAAGTCGATGCCAAGGTCGCTCTTCAGGCGAATCTTATCTTTCTGGTGGATCGCTGTGATGCGCTGGCAGCACCCTATTATGGTGATGGCACACTGTTGCTGCATACCAGTGACATTCGCGCAAAATTGCAGTCATGTAGCGGCGAGTTTTTTGCCCCTGAGCTGGTGGATGCCTTTTTGGACACCTCCCGTGCGGAAGCGTTCTGGCTGCAACTGGAAGCGAGAGCCATCAATGATTACATGTTGGAAATGTTGCGGGAGCGGGAACCTTGCTTGACCTCCAATGGAGAACTGAAAGCGCTGGCGCGGATCTTTTCCGGCATTGTTGATGCCAAGAGCCCCTTTACCATGGCTCACTCCCTAGGGGTTGCCCGTGTGTCACGTTTGCTAGCCGAGGATATGGGGGTCAGTACGACTCATTGCGACATGCTCGAAATCGCGGGGTTATTGCACGATCTGGGCAAGCTCAGGGTGCCGGACGAAATTTTGGATAAACCCGGTCGTCTGACGGGGGCCGAGCGTGCCGTTATCAATACCCACAGCTTCGAAACTTACCAGATCTTGCGCCATATCGAGGGATTTGAAGAGATCGCCTGTTGGGCTGCCTATCACCACGAAGAGCCTGATGGAGAGGGCTACCCATTCCATCTGCCCGCCTCTGCTATGGCATTGGAGGCGCGCATTTTACGGGTAGCGGATATTTTTCAGGCGATGGTGCAGGACCGGCCTTATCGGCGCGGTCTGCCCACCGGTGAGGTGCTTGCCTTTATGATGCAACTGGCAGGTCAGGGGCGAGTCGATCCTGCAGTGGTTGCGGTCCTCGCTGATAATCTGCCAGCCATGATGCAGGCGGCCATTCCGGTTGCCAAAGCGGTTGATTTATATGACCACTAACGTGCAGGTGGCGCACACCTGACCGCGAGCCAACTATGCTTGCAATAAGCTGTGCATAGCGCTTGCCGGAATAAGCGCATGAGGCCAGCGTTACTGACCACAATAGGGGAGTCGATATGGAATCGCTAAAAGCCCAAGATTATATGCAAAGCAGGCCCATTACCTTCACTGCCGACATGATGGTGCAGTCTGCGGTCGAAAAATTTTTGAACAGTCATCAATTGGGCGGCCCGGTGGTGGATGAGAAAGGGCATTTGATCGGCTGGATCTCGGAGCAGGATTGTATTGCTGTGATGCTCAAGGAGGCCTATCACTGCGAGCAAATAGCGCAGGTCAAGGATGTGATGCGCAACGAGGTGCTGACGGTCGGACCTGATACCAGCATTCTGGCGCTGGCAGAGATGATGATGGGGCAAAAGCCGAAGATCTATCCGGTGGTGCAGGATGGACGGCTGATCGGGGTGATCAATCGTCACAACGTGATGCAGGCCATTCACGCCCAGCTTACCAGTTGTTTTGTCCACCATTCCCACGGCTGATCCCCAGATATTCTCTTCCCCAAAGCAGGCTTCGGCCTGCTTTGACTATGTTGGGGCATCAATTAGCGATGATGTATCATCACGCAAAATGTTCCAATTCGTGCGCTGATCATCAGTGGCGCCTCCCGGCTGCTTGGCTTGCATGATGTTAGGGCTTGCACCTGTGTCACTCGCTCTTTAGGATCTGCCGCAGCTCATCGATATGGCCCCTTGTCGGGCTCTCATTTAAGGAATTTGTACCTTGTCTCTCTCTATCGAGGCGCTGCGCCGCCGTCTTTCCGCCTGCATGAACCTCGACGCCCGTCGTCTCTCCAGCCGTCTGCACGGGGTCAAGAAACTGCCGGAGGCTAAGCAGACTGCTGTGCTTGAGACCATTGCCGCTGATCTGGATGCCGCGCAAGCGCGCTATCAGTCGCGTCTGGCCGGTGTACCCAAGGTCACCTATCCAGCCAACCTGCCGGTTAGCCAGAAGCAGGGGGAGATCGCCAAAGCGATCAGTGAACATCAGGTGGTGATCATCGCCGGGGAAACCGGTTCGGGCAAAACCACCCAGATCCCCAAGATTTGTCTGGCCCTCGGGCGCGGGGTGAAGGGCTTTATCGGCCACACTCAGCCGCGACGCCTGGCGGCCCGAACCGTGGCTGCGCGTATTGCCGAGGAGATGGAGTCCGAGCTGGGTCAATATGTGGGTTACAAGGTGCGCTTTACCGATCAGGTGAGCGAGCAGACCCACATCAAGCTGATGACAGACGGTATTTTGCTGGCAGAGATCCAGAATGACCGGATGCTCACCCAGTACGACACCATCATCATCGATGAAGCGCACGAGCGCAGCCTCAACATCGACTTCATTCTGGGTTACCTCAAGCAACTGTTGCCACGGCGCCCCGATCTCAAGGTGATCATCACTTCGGCCACTATCGATCCGCAGCGTTTCTCTCGCCATTTCAACAAGGCGCCGGTGATCGAGGTCTCCGGCAGGACTTATCCCGTTGATGTACGTTATCGCCCCCTTGCCAGTGATAAAAGTGAAGGGTTGGAGGAGCGCGACGAGCTGCAGGGGATCTTCGACGCGGTAGAAGAGCTGGCCCGTGAAGGGCTGGGGGACATCCTGATCTTCATGAACGGCGAGCGGGAGATCCGTGATACCGCCGATGCCTTGCGCAAGCTCAATCTGCGCGATACCGAGGTGTTGCCGCTCTACGCCCGTCTCTCCAACGCCGAGCAGAACAAGGTGTTCCAGCAGCATGCAGGACGGCGTATCGTGCTCGCCACCAACGTGGCAGAGACCTCACTGACAGTGCCGGGCATCCGCTATGTCATCGATCCGGGTACTGCCCGGATCAGCCGCTACTCCTGGCGCACCAAGGTGCAGCGTCTGCCTATCGAGGCGGTCTCTCAGGCCAGTGCCAACCAGCGTAAAGGGCGTTGTGGCCGGGTGGCGGACGGTATCTGTATCCGGCTTTACTCGGAGGAGGATTTCAACGGCCGTCCGGCCTTTACCGATCCCGAGATCCTGCGTACCAACCTGGCGTCGGTCATCTTGCAGATGCTGGCGCTGGGGCTTGGCAATATGGAAGCCTTTCCCTTCGTTGAGCCACCGGAGTCGCGGCACATCAAAGATGGCCTGACGCTGCTCAAAGAGCTGGGGGCGGTACGTGAACTGCCGGCCCGTGAATCACAAGGGCAGGAGCTGGAAGCCAAACTGCAACTGACCGATACCGGTCGTCAGCTGTCGCGCATTCCCCTGGATCCCCGTCTGGCGAAGATGGTGATCACCGCAGCGCAAACCGGTTGTTTGAGTGAGGTGATGGTGATCACCGCCGGTCTCAGTATCCAGGACCCTCGCGAGCGGCCGATGGAGAAAAAGCAGGCCGCCGACGAGCAGCACCGACGCTTTGAAGACAAAGACTCGGATTTTCTCGCCTTCGTCAATCTGTGGAACTACCTCAAAGAGCAGCAGGATCTACTGGGCAGCAACCCGTTCCGCCGGATGTGTCAGAAGGAGTTTCTCTCCTCCCTGCGGGTACGCGAATGGCAGGATATCCACTTCCAGTTGCGCCAGACGGTAAAAGAGCTCGGTTTTAAAGCCAACCATGAACCGGCAGACTTCAAGACGGTGCACTGCGCGCTGTTGACCGGGTTGCTCAGCCATATCGGTAACAAGGATCTGGAAAAACCAGAGTTTCTCGGCGCGCGCAACGGCCGTTTCCACCTCTTCCCGGCGTCGGGTCTGTTCAAGAAGCCGCCCAAGTGGGTGATGGCCGCAGAATTGGTGGAGACCTCACGGCTCTACGCCCGGGTCAACGCCAAGATCGAACCCGAATGGGTGGAGCCGCTGGCAGCGCATCTGATTAAATTGCACCACAGTGACCCCCATTGGTCGAAGAAAAATGGTGCCGTGATGGCCAAAGAGAAGGTCACCCTCTACGGTCTGACCCTGGTCAATGAGCGGACCATCAACTTCAGCACCCTGGATCCTGCCCTGTGCCGTGAGCTGTTTATCCGCCGCGCGCTGGTGGAGGGAGATTTCGAGACCCGTCACCGCTTCTTTGGCGAAAACCGCAAGTTGCTGGCCGAGGTGGAAGCGCTGGAGCACAAATCCCGTCGCCGCGACATTCTGGTGGATGATGAGGACCTGTTCCGCTTCTATGATGCCCGTTTGCCCGAGGAGGTGATATCAAGTCGCCACTTCGACAAATGGTGGAAGGAGGCCCACAAGCAGGATCCCGAACTGCTCAACTTTGAAAAAGAGATGTTGATGAAGGGGGATGCGGCCCACATCAGTGATCTTGATTATCCCAACTTCTGGCAGCAGGGGCGGCTCAAGCTCAAGTTGAGCTATCAGTTTGAACCGGGGGAGGCGGCCGATGGCGTCACCCTGCATATTCCGTTGCCGCTACTGAATCAGGTAGACGTGCAGGGGTTCGAGTGGCTTATTCCGGGCTTGCGTCATGAGCTGTTGGTCGCGCTGATCAAGTCGATGCCAAAGCCGATGCGCAAAAACTTCGTACCGGCGCCCAACTATGCCGATGCGCTGCTGGCCAGCCTTAATCCCGAGCAGGGGCCGCTGTTGGACGAGATGGAGCGCCAGCTGCGGCGGATGACAGGTGTCACAGTGCCTCGCGAATCCTGGGACTGGGCTGCGGTGCCCGATCACCTGAAGCTCACCTTCCGGGTAGTGGATGACAAGCACAAGCAGGTGGCGGAAGGGAAAGATCTGGACGCGCTGAAAGAATCCCTGCGTGGCAAGGTGCAGGAGACCTTGTCGCAAGTGGCGGATGACGATATCGAACAATCCGGCCTGACCCTTTGGAGCTTTGGCGAGTTGCCGCAGGAGTACAGCCAGAAGCGGGGCGGTTTCGAAGTGAAGGCTTATCCGGCGCTGGTGGATGAGAAAGACTCGGTCTCCATTCAGCTGGTGGAAAGTCCGGTGGCCCAGCAGCAGCTGATGTGGGCGGGTCAGCGCCGGCTGGTGCTGCTCAACGTGCCTTCTCCCATCAAGTACCTGCAAGAGAAGCTGCCCAACAAGGCCAAGCTGGGGCTCTACTTCAATCCGTTTGGCAAGGTGGCCGAACTGATCGATGACTGTATTGCCTGTGGTTGCGACAAGCTGATCGCCCAGCATGGTGGATTGGCATGGGATGAGGCCGGTTTTGAGGGGCTCAAAGAGTTTGTCCGGGCCGAGCTCAACGATGCGGTGGTGGAGGTGGCCAAGCAGGTAGAGGCGGTGCTGACACTCTCCCATGAGATCAAGAAGCGGCTCAAGGGCAAGATGCAGCTCGATACCGCGTTCGCCATGTCAGATATTCAGCTCCAGCTCGACAAACTGATCCATAAAGGCTTTGTGACCGAGACCGGCTGGCAGCGGCTGCCGGACTTGTTGCGTTACTTGCGTGCCATTGAGCGGCGCATGGAGAAGTTGGCTATCGACCCCAACCGGGATCGGGTCTACATGCTCAAGGTGCAGAGCGTGGAAAGCGATTACAAGGGGCTGTTGGCCAAGATCCCCAAATCCCAGCTGGTACCGACCGAGGTGGCCAATATCCGCTGGATGATCGAGGAGCTGCGGGTGTCATTTTTTGCCCAGAATCTGGGGACCCCCTATCCGGTGTCAGATAAACGGGTGCTTAACGCCATCGCCCAGTGCTAAGCTGCTATCTGTCTGTTTTAACAGCGTGATATAGAGAATGAGAAGGGGCTGCTGTGTAGCGGTTCCCTTCCTCTGGGGGTCAGGAGGCAAGGATGCTGGGGATCTGGTTAGGGGTCGCACAGGTGATGATCAGCGGCTATCAACCCATTGCGGAACATACATGGGTGCAATTAAACCCGGAATACTACCCATTGGCGCGTACCCCGCCTGCGATGTTTGTTGCCTGGCGGGGCAATCAGTTTCCGCCTTTGGCTCAAAAGCAGAAACAGGGTCGCTGGCAGATCCTGTTTCCTGCCAGACTAGTGCCCCCCTTTGATCTGTTCGAAGGGGAGGCACAGCTTTCTAAAACCTATCTGGCAAGGCTGCGGCGTATCGATGAGATGGCCTATGGGGTCGCGTCTGGCCAGGCCGTTGCCGTGATGCCGCAGGGGAGTCGTTCACCGGTTGATGTTGATACTGCGCAGTCTGTGACCCCTTTTATCGCCGAGTTTCATATCCCCCAAGGGGCGTTTGGCGGCACTGATATGCCCATTCCCGCGGACAACAACGAACCCCTGCTGGCAAAGCTTGGGCTGACGCCGCGTGCAGCGGGAATGCTGTCCAGTAGCGTGGCTGAGTCATCAGTGAGCCGCGATACCATGCTCACCCTCTCTGCTCCGGCAGCGGGTACGCAGCATACGGTGTGCCATCAGGTCGCCGCGGGTGAGACCCTATGGCGCATTGCCAACCAGTTATCCAGTGCCCGGGGGGCGGATACCTATAGCTATTTGCTGGCGCTGGTAGCCGAAAATCAAGGGCGGCTCGGTAACAGCATCAACGTCAGGACGGGGGATGGACTTTATTGCCCTCGCGCCGAGACACTGGCGCAGTTTGATGCTTTGAGTGCGGCCCAGCGCCAGCAGCAATTTGCCCGCCTGGAGCAGGGGCAGCGGAGGTAAGGGGCATCTGCCTTGTATCCCTATTTAGCCCGTGGTAGTATTCGCGCTCGTTTTGCGAGGTGTTGACCGGTCGCAGTCAACACCATAAATTCATCTTAAAAGAGATACACACTATGTCTTTCGTATTCCAAGCTGAAGTCCGTACTGACCTGGGGAAAGGTGCGAGCCGCCGCCTGCGTCACGCTGACCAAGTTCCTGCCATCATCTACGGTGCTGGTAAAGAAGCACTGTCAATTGCTGTTGACCACAAGAAAATTGTTCTGGCTCAAGAGAAGCCGGAATTTTATGAGTCTGTACTGACCATGGTTATCAATGGCGAAGAAGTTAACGTAAAAGTGAAAGCTATCCAGCGTCACCCTGTACGTTACAAGCTGGTTCACCTGGACTTCGTTCGCGTTTAATCGCGAGCTATTCAGTTGAAGAAAAAGCCACTCTCAGGAGTGGCTTTTTGCTATCTGGTATTTCATAAAGCCAGCTAACAGCGACCCGAAGCATGAGGTGCCGGGTGGTGCTAGTTGATCCAGGCTATCTCAATTGACCGAGTGCTTGCTGGCAACGCTGTTCGGCTGCATCCAGTTCCAGCAGTACCATCCTGATATCTTCCATCTGCTGTTGCAGTGTCTCCCGCTTCTCTGCGACCAGCCCCAGCATGGTCTGCAGCTGGCTGCGGCTGCTCTTGTCGGCATCGTAGAGATCAAACAATTCGCGGATCTCCGCCAGACTGAAACCAAGCCGTTTGCCACGCAAGGTGAGCTTGAGACGTACCCGATCCTGCTTGCTGTAGATCCGGGTCTGACCCTCTCTGCCTGGATCCAGCAGACCCTGATCTTCATAGAAGCGAATGCTGCGCGTTGTAATATCAAATTCCCGGGCCAGCTCACTGATGCTGTAGCGCCGTTTATCATCCTTGCTTTTGTTCATACAGGCTTCTTGGCGAACGTTCCTGATGGGCACCTTACCTAAACGTAAACGGCACTGCAACTCTTGTTCCATCGCGCCAGACCGCCTATGTTATTGCCATGTAACAAGGAGGGATTCGCAGATGGATATTGTGATTGTGGCGGCAAAGCGTACCCCCATGGGGGCATTTCAGGGGGCATTGGCAGCGATGACGGCCCCTGAGTTGGGCGCTTGCGCCATTGCGGCGGCACTGACTCAAAGCGGGCTTGATCCTGCACAGATCGATGAAGGGTTCATGGGTAACGTGCTGGCTGCAGGGATGGGCCAAGCACCTGCCAGACAGGCGCTGTTGAAGGCGGGGCTGCCTGATAGTGTACCCGCCACCACGGTCAACAAGGTGTGCGGTTCAGGCATGAAGGCGGTGATGCTGGCGGCAGACTCCATTCGTCTGGGAGATAACCGGGTGGTGGTGGCGGGCGGAATGGAGAGCATGAGCCGAGCCCCCTATCTGCTGGAGAATGCCCGCAGCGGCTTTCGGATGGGTCATCAACAGGTGCTGGACCACCTGTTTCTTGATGGCCTCCAGGATGCCTATGATGGCCAGCTGATGGGCGTACATGCCCAGCACAGTGCGGATCATGCCGGGCTGACCCGCAGTGCCATGGATGCGTTTGCTCTGGCATCGTTGCAACGGGCTCGTCAGGCGCAGCAAGCTGGCTCTTTTGCCATGGAGCTGGCGCCGTGTTATCGCGATGGCCGGCTGTTGCTGGCCGAAGATGAGCAGCCGGGCAAGGGGCGACCGGATAAAATACCTACCCTGAAACCTGCGTTTGGCCAGGGCGGAACCATCACCGCTGCCAATTCAAGCTCGATCTCGGATGGCGCTGCGGCACTGATCTTGATGGATGGCGCCACCGCGCGCGCGTGGCAGATACCGGTGCTGGCACGGATTGTCGGTTATCAGAGCCATGCAGCGTTGCCCGCCGAGTTTACCTCTGCACCTATCGGCGCAATATCACGCTTGCTTGAACGGCTGGCCTGGTCGGTGGACGAGGTGGATCTGTTCGAGATCAACGAGGCCTTTGCCATGGTCACCATGCTGGCCATGAGCGGGTGTGGCATTCCTCATCACAAGGTCAATGTGCATGGCGGGGCTTGTGCGCTGGGTCATCCGCTGGGGGCGAGCGGCGCGCGGATTCTGGTGACGCTGATCACTGCGTTGAGACAAGAGGGCTTGCGCCGGGGGGTGGCTACGCTCTGTATCGGTGGCGGGGAGGCGACCGCCATCGCGGTCGAAGTCATTTAACCGGGGCAGTTATCGCGTGCCACTGTTCATTGACCCAGGCGGTTGCCGTCAGGTAGAGGTGACTCACCTTGTCCTCATTGAGCCCTAACTGTGCTGTCTTGGCGGTGACCCGCGACCAGTTGGCATTTTCATAATCTTCACAAAATGCGAGATAAAAACCGAGGTTGCCTTGGCGTTTCAGCAATGCCAGCCGGATATCTTCGACTAAGGGGATAGTCCCCAGTAGCTTGTCCATGGGTTGTTCCATCAACACATCCAGCAAAGAGAAAAGGCCGGTAATAAAGGCTTGTTGTGACTGCTGGGCCGGGGCATGGGCATGGGCGAGCAGCTCGCAGAAACGAGCTCTGATCAGCGACATCTGGTAGAGCTCGGCGCTCTTGCCCTTACCTGCACTGGTGGTAGCGATCAGCGAAACAAAACGTTTTAGTTGGGTATTGCCGAGGTAGATGGCTGCTTGGCGAAACGAGGAGATAGGGTTGCTCTGTCCTTTGAGGTGGTTGACGTAGCGTAGCAGCTTGAGGGAGAGCGACACATCCTGGCTCAATAACTGCTCAATCCGGTTAAAGTCCAGCTCGGTTTCGTTGACCACATTGAGCAACTGCATTACCACGACCTGGGCTGGTGCCATGGTGGCTTGCTTGACCATTTCTGGGCGGCTAAAGAAAAAGCCCTGGAACAGCTGGATCCCCATATTTTTGACCCGTTCGAACTCGGCCTTATCCTCTACTTTTTCTGCCAGATAGGTCAATCCAAGTGACGTATGACGCTGGATAAACACCTTGATCATCATCAACGACGTGGCACGCAAATCAAACTTGATGATATGGATAAAGGGGAGAAAACGCTCCCAATCTGGCGACATGGTGAAGTCATCGAGCGCCAGCTGATAACCCAGTTTGTGCAGCTGTTTCACCTTTTCCAGCAACGCATCATCCGGCGGCGAGTCTTCCAGAATTTCGATCACTACTTTTTCGGGCGGCAGGCACTCTGCCAAGCCCTCTAACAGCAGTGAGTGAGGGAAGTTGATAAAGCAGGGCAGGCCACCCAGCAGTTGATCGATGTTCTGTTGCAGGAATTGTTCGACCACCAGACGCGAAGTAGCCTGCTGGGAGGAGATACCAGGGAAGACGTTATTCAGGCTATCGCGAAAGAGCAGTTCATAGGCATAGGTATTGAGGTCTCTATCGAGGATTGGCTGTCTTGCTACGTAGGAATACATGCCTTGCTCCAGTATGGGTACTGGGTTGAGTTTATGGTGTAGCAGAACACTATGCCAGTGCTCACCATATGGAGTAAGGCAATAATTGGCATAGTGTTTTTCTGCAGGGAAGGAATTTAGAAGAGATAGCTCAATTGTGCACCAGCCAGCCAGGCATCCCCTTCGGAAGTGCCCTGGAAGGTGGAGGTCGTCAGCGGATTACCCGGTTGCAGCTCCATTTTTTCAGTGACATCCACCTTTTTGCCATCGATCAGGGTCAGCCCCAGATCCACGGTCAGGTTGGGTGTGAACTGATATCCCATCCCCAGGCTGTACCAGAGCCGATCGGCATCAGGTATGGAGATGGTACGACGATCGGCTGGCACCGGACTTGCGTCATAGGCCACACCGGATCGTAGTTGCCACTTGGGCGTGACCTGATAGGTCATACCGACGGCATAGCGCCAGCTATCTTCCCAGTGCTCATCCTTGATGTGCATGCTCTGCAAATTGTTAAGATCAGCTTCTAACTGAACGAATTTGCTCCAGTTGGTCCAGTTCAGACTGCCGTGGAGAGCCAGCTTGTCAGTCAGCTGATGGAAAGCCGCCAATTCTGCCGTCGCGGGCAATGGTAGATCCAGACTGCCGGTATCTCTGAGCTCGGTAACGGAGCCGTCAGCATTGGGCCGGCCTACAATAGCGTTCCCCGAGAGCGTCAAAGTGATATCGTGACGGTAGGAGAGGCCGATCCGGGTCTGCTCGGACAACTCCAGCAAAGTGCTAACATTCCAGCCCCATGCCCAGCCATCCCCTTGCAGATGTTTTGCGATCAGGTTGCGAGAGGGGAAGGTGCCGCCGACTTCGCCTTCGCCCTGAATGGCCGAAATTCCGGCCCCCACCGACCACATCTCATTAATGCGATAGGCGAGTGAGGTACCCAGATCCATGGTCTTGATATCAGAGACATTGCCAAAGTGGCCGGCGCTGTAGTTATCCGGCATCTTGACGCCAAGACCGTAGTAGGACGTGGCAGAGAAGCCTAGGCGCCACTGCTCATTGAGTGGAATGATGAGATAGGCGTTGGGAACCCAGGCCGCGGCGGCGATATCGTGTGCACTTGCATCGGAAGTGACGATGCCGGTTTTTGTCGGCAAGCGGGTGTTGCCTTCAATATTGACGTCAGGACTGACATAGATGGCACCGCCAGACAGCGCCATCTGATCGAAGCGGGTCATGGCAGCCGCATTACGGGAGAGCACGCTGGCGTTATCCGCGATGGCGGCTTCACCGGCAAAGGCGCGTCCCAGACCTGTAGCGGACTGTTCAGCCAGCTGGAACCCGGCGGCATGGGTCTGACCCGCGATCACCAGCAGGGCGATTGCGGACGGTTTGATGATGGGATGCATGGCAAAATCCTTGCTGTTACCCGAAGGTTCAATAGGTCATATGAATGGAGGCAGGATTTTATATGGTATGACCAGTAAGGCAACGGTAATGGCCGGTATCTGGATAAAACAAGATTTAATGCTGGGATGAGGCACTCTAATAGCTTGATTGAAAAAGAAAAATAAACACGTGTGTGCTACATATGTGCGCTGAAATGGGTTTTGCGGATAAAAAAAGAGCGCCTGGCGGCGCTCTTTCCATTCTATCAATAATCAGAACTTCATGTTGAGACCAATGGATGCCAGGTAAGCATCGCCATGGGAAGTTCCCTGCCAGCGTGGATTGTTGACAGTGCCATCATGTGATACCAAGCCTTCGTTGACATCAACGGTTTTTCCATCGATATAGGTCATGCCAAAGTCAACGCTCATGTCCGGGTTGATATGGTAGGTAGCGCCAGCGCTGTACCAGATACGATCCGAGTCCGGAATACTCAAGCTACGATATTCTGCTTCAATCGGAGTCTTGTCATAAGCGAAGCCCAGACGTGCTTCCCAAGAAGGGTTAATAAACCAGGTTCCACCCAGAGAATAACGAGTAGAGTCTTTGAATTTTTCTGGTTTATAGAGGCATACACCTGGCTTACCTGGAGAGTTACAGCCGGCACTTGTTGCATTTAGCTCTTGGAACGCGCTCCAGTCTGTCCAGTTGACAGAGTAGTGAACTGCAAATTGCTGGTTCAAACGGTGATAACCGGCAAATTCAGCTTGTGCAGGAAGGTCGAGCTTCAAGTTGCCATCAACAACTTTGTTATTTGATGTTGTTCCTTGGAAGTCACCATCAAAGCTCATATCAACTTGTGAACGGTAAGTGAGCGCCAAACGGTTGTTTTCGTTTATTTCGTAGAGTGTGCCAACGTTCCAGCCAAAGCCCCAAGTATCGCCTTTAAGATGCGCTATGGATGTGTCCGCTGGAGTACCTGTTGGTTTGCCAAGCACGCCCGCAAAACGATTAAGTTCAGCTGCACCATAAACCGCGTTAATACCTGCACCGATGCTGAATTGCTCATTTACCCGGTAGGCGATATTGGGGTTGATATTGAAGGTAGTGAGAGAGGTATCGCCTGCACCTGAGCCTGCGGCAAAGTTTTTGTCATATTCGGTCGACAAGCCGTAGTTGGAGAAGAGACCTATGCCCCAGGCCCACTGGTCATTTAACGGTTGAATAAAGTAAGAGGCTGGAACAAACGCTGCTGGTGCGATGCCAGAAGCAGAAGCATCACTATTAAAAACGTTTGGAATAGTAGCCCCATTGGGTCGTGTGAGGTTACCGCTGGTTTTGCCTTCAACATCCACATCCGGCTTGATATAGGTGCCGGAGACGGAGACCGCCATCTTGTCGAAGGTGGTCATGGCTGCCGGGTTACGGGCCAGCACGGAGGCGTTATCGGCGATGGCTGCTTCGCCTGCATAGGCGCGACCCAGACCGGAGGCTGAGTGCTCGTTCAACTGGAATGCCGCAGCATGGACTTGACCAGTGGCCAGTGCGATGGTGGCGGCAATCAGGCTCTTCTTGAAAATAGTTGTCGTCATGGAGTTCTCTCTTGTAGGCAGATTTTTTTGCCAATGAAGGCTGCACGTCCGGTGCAGATCACGGCAAAATCCGTTTTTATTTCAGCTTCTTCTTGTCAATTCTGGTTCGATTCTATGGATCTGGTAGGAGGTAAGAAATCAGACCAGTGACAGCAGAATACATAAAAGTGACTACTGTGTTAATCATTTGTTTTAACTTGCTGTTTAATTCATCACTTTCAAGGGGTAACGGGGGATTATTGACCGAGATAACCGATCCGGGTCACAAAAATAATTTTACTGATTTTTCGAAATTTTGAGGCAAATCAGCGGTAAAGGGGCGTAAGGGGAGATAACAGGCAGCGGCTTACCACCGCCACCTGTCATTCATGGGCTGTCAAGCTTTGTTAAATGGCCCAGTGCAGGCGTGACTGCAGTGCCGTGGCAACAGGTTCGAGGGACTCTTTCATCTCGCCAATCAGCACCATGTTGGCCCCTTTGAGTTGGACGATTTCCCCTTTGAGGGTGCCATCTTCAAAGCTGGCCTGTTGCAGGGTGAGGGGCACATGTTTGGGCACCAAAAACAGGGTAATGGGCCCCATCTTCCCCTGGATCACCATGTGTAAGGCTGGTCCTTGATAAAACGAGCAGTGATTGGCATAGGTGACGTTAAGTCCATTCATCTCGCTCAGGGTTGCCCCGTATTTTTCCATCTTGCTGTTGATGCTGTGCAAGTTGACCCTCTCATCCGTTCCCTGGATAAAGGGCGCTTCCTCATAGACATGGGCCATGGCCACTTGTGCGAGGGATTGGGCGGTGGGGGGCGCTTCTGGCAGGCTGATCCAGCGAGTGCTCATCCCCAACAAGAAGGCCACCGATGCAGCCATGGCGATCTGGCGCCAGGGGGACGGCGTCCGATCGCTGGCGAATGTTTTGGCGCTGTTCAGGGGATGAATATTGTCATCGGGCGTATCTTGCAGCATGGCTTGCCTGAGCAGGATCCGCTCGGCCAGTCCAGCGGGCACATCTACCTGCATGGCACCCTTGAGGGTTCTGTCAAACTGCTTCATCTCGTCAAGGTAGTGGCGATTGGCTTGGCTGGCATCGGCAGTCTCGAGAAAGTCTGGTTGCTGATCATTGGGCTGGATCATGGCGTTGCGGCGAAATTCGAGTTCATCCATGTCCGTGTCCTCTTGCTTGTTTTTTCTGTTCCATCGCCTCCTTGATCTGGTTGCGGGCGCGAAACAGTCTGGTCATGACAGTGTTTTTGTTCAGGCCGAGCATCCTGGCGATCTCCTCACCACTGAATCCCCCTACGACTTGCAGCAGGAGTGGTTCTTGATACTCCTCTGGCAGGCGGGTGATGTGACGGCGCAGCCATTCGTTTTCCATCTCCTGTTCGCAGTGTAAGGCGTCAGGATCACTTTGCGGGAAATCATCGAGATCGACCAAATCGAACTGCTTGCGTTCAAAGCGGCGGGCGTTCTCCCGTCTGAGAATGGTGATCAACCACCCCTTGGCCGCCTTGTCATCCTGCAGGGTGTCGATCGCCTTCCAGGCGCGCAGGAAGGTCTCTTGCACCAGATCTTCCGCCACGCTGGGATCCCGGGTCAGCCAGTAGCCATACCGGTAGAGATCCCCGTGCAGCGCATGGACCAGTGCTTCAAATTTGGTTTGTTTGTCAGCCATAGGAGTAGAGACCGGCGCAGTGGCCGGATCATTTCCACCCATATGCTGTTGAGCGCGTTTTTTGCTAAAAAACAGCAGAGCCATGGGGCAATCCTTGTCAAGGGGCGTGGCGGCGGGAGCGGGAACCCCTGTACGCCAGCAGGGAAATCAGGTGCGCAATACCAGCGGTTTCATGAGCCCTGAGGGTATGCGCCAGAGCGCACCACTCGATGGGCTCGCCAGAAGAGGGCGGTGAAAAACAGGCTCGCTCGAGTTCGCCGAGCGCGTTGCTGCTCCGATTATGCCCAGCGCCGGGCAACTGGCCTAATTGATAATAGGGAACCTGCCAGCGCAAGGTAGCCCAGTGGATCAGCGCCTTGCGGCTTGCCTCTGGTTGACGCCGGGCCAGTGCCCGTTGTAGTTGATAGAAGGCGCACCAGCGTGGTCCGTGGCGCTGCACGGCACGAAGGGCTAGCGCTAGCAGCACCCACCAGAGGCTCTCTGGTCTAGGGATCTGTGGCGGCTGACTGTCTGGCTGTGGGCGAGCCGTCGCGAGGACAGTCAGGTCGATAGCGGGCAGACTGGCCTGCTCAATCCGGCCACTTTGGGTGCTGAACCAGGGCACCGCAATGGGGGGGAGCTGATACTTGCCGCTGTTCTCTGCGACCAGAGTTTGACGCCACTCCCGTTCAAACAGCAGTGTTCCCTCGCGATAGCGTTCCTGTTGCTGCTCGCCATCGGGATGGGCCTGCACCCCGGTTGGCAGCTGATGAGCCATCAGCTGGGCAAGCTGGAGTTGGCTGCCATCGCCATTTTCCATGGTCAGGGTCAGGATCCGGATCAGCGGTTCCCCCACCTCTGCGGTGGTGCCGGGTTCCAGTCGTTGTGTCAGGGTGAGGCGGGATGCCACCGCAGTGGCGGGGGCCTTGTCTACCCGTATCGCAAGAGGGGCTGCCCTGGCTGAGAGTCGCTGTGGGTTGCTCCCTTGCTGTATCAGCTGGCCTTGCAAGCGGGGGGAGTCGATATGCCAGAGCCCCGGTGCTTTTGCCTGAACGAGCCAGCTGCGGGTGAGCCTGCCGGGCAAGCCAGCCTGAGCGGGGGCGATCCACTCATCACTGCCGAGGCGACGGATGGTGAAGTGGGTTGAGCTAAGCTCGCTCAGTCCCGGGTTTTGCATGCTGATGGGCAGCCAGAGGGTCAGGCGGTAGATCACCGGCTGGCCGGGATAGAGCGGGCCCTGATGGTCAAGGCTGGCTTGCATCTCGAGGGGCGAGGGGGGGGCGGGCTGCGGCAGTGCCGCTGCACTCGCCTGACGTATGGGCAGGGTGAGCGAAGGGGTGAACTCATTTCCCAGTTTGAGCGGGGCAATCACCACCCCTGTATTCGCAGGTGAACCGCTCTGGTGCAGCGGGATCTGCCAGCGAGTCAGTTGTTGTACCGGGGTGGTGACCCGGCTCATGGTCACTCTGCCCACCGCAAACTGGCGCAGTAGGGGGGTGATCTCCAGCTCGCTGCTCTGGCGCTCGCCATCCGCTTCGATGATCAGCAGCCAATCGCTGGGGTCGGCCCCCGGCAGCAGCTCTGCCCGGGGGGGCAGGGCCCAGCCAAGCGGACTCGCCAGTGCGAGCAACAGTCCCCATCCTGCCCGCGTCACCAGGGCTCCTCCACCTTGATAAGGTCCCGGCGCAGCGCCTCTTTGCGCAGTCGCTGCTCCAGCAGCAATACGGGTGGGGAGGGTGGCAGGGGCATTGCCGTTGCCTGCTGATCAGCTGCTGGCTCGGGTTGCTTGCTGCTGTTGGTATCGGGAGCGGCGGCCGCTACGCCTTGTAACAGCGAGAGGTTATAGAGCGCATCTTCATGGCCGGGCTCCAGCCCCAGGGCTGCCAGATAGGCCTCCTTGGCTGCGGCAAACTCCCCCAGTTGCAGCAGGGCATTGCCGCGGTTGTAGTGGGCGGTGGCGCTCGTCGCTTGCTGATAGGCTGCGATTGCTTGCAGGTAGGCGCCAGCCCGA
Organism: Aeromonas sp. EERV15; assembly: GCF_900079845.1. NCBI lineage: Bacteria > Pseudomonadati > Pseudomonadota > Gammaproteobacteria > Aeromonadales > Aeromonadaceae > Aeromonas > Aeromonas sp. EERV15. The sequence goes on from NZ_FKKY02000017.1 coordinate 24,162, forward strand.
TACCAGGCGTTGCCGCGCCAGATCGGATCATTGAAGGTGCGAGCGGCCTGTTGAAAATTTCCCTGTTGATAATCCTGCATCGCTTGCAGCTCGCTCCTCTCAACTGCTTGCAGATCTTGCGGCGCAAGTAGTTGCCATCCCAGCATCAGCGCCACCATCAGCCGGGCGCCGATTCTGGCCAGCAATGCTAGCGGTAACAAAGGGATTAGCAGCCAGGGGCCAAGATCCAGAGGTGCTGGGGTGATGGCTGAGGTGGTGGTGGGCAGCGGCGCAAAGCGGGGCACTTCGCTGCCAAGCCACTGCAGCTCACCGCCGAGACGATTGGCCAGTGCGGCAATGGCCTGACTATCGGGGGCAGGCAGTTGTGCGGGCACGCGGGTAGCAAAACCCAGCTCATTGGCTGGAACGGCGGGCATGCTGGCCGGTTGCCCGCTGCTGGCGAGCAGGATATCGAGGCGAGCCGGTTGGGTGCCACGGCAAAGCAGGCGCTGTTGGCAGGGCCACAAGGCGCTAATTTGTTCCATCTGGTTCGTGGTGAGGTCATCGGTGATCAGCAGCAGACGCGCCTGCTCACCGGGGGCCAGCTGTTGCATGGCAAGGTCAACGGCCCGTGCCGGGTTGCTGCCCTGCAGCGGCATGATATCGGGGCGCAAGTCGGGCAGCAGCAGCGACAGGGCCTGATGATCCCGGGTTGGCGGCATGGCGAGGTAGGCATCGCCTGCGTAGAGGATCAGCGCGATGCGCTCGCCCTCGGCGCGGCTGAGCAGTTGCTGCAACTGCCATCTGACCCGGGTCGCCCGATCTGGTTTGAGATCGGTGGCGGTCATCGATCGTGACAAGTCCAGCAGCCAGATATCGAGCGGCGCTGCAGGCTGCTGTTGCAGCTCACTGTGCAGTGCCGGTCCGCTCAGAGCCAAAATGACGGGCAGGGTTGCCAGCCAGAGCCAGGGGCGTTGAGGGCGGGATGCTGGCAGCAGATAAGCGTGCATGGCTGGGGCGAGCAGCGGGGGCTGGCGACGACGGCGCCACCCTTGCCAGAGCCAGGGGATGAGAGCGATAAGCCACAGGGGCCGCAATAAGATCAGCTCCATCTGCGCGCGCCTTTAGCCAGCCAGCTACGTACCTTGCGCAACTCCAGCCTGCCACGCCCTGCCGGCAGAAGCAGCAAGCCACCAAGCAGTGCCAGCGGCCAGGGGTAGAGCTCGATCACCGGCTGGTAGTGGGCAACGGGCATGGGGGCAGGTTCAAGGGTATTGAGGGTCGCGTTGATGGCCTCGAGATCGCTCTGGGTGCGTGCCCGAAAGTAATGCCCCTTGCCGATCTGCGCCAGCTCTTTAAGCAGCGGCTCGTCCAGTTCACTGCTGGGATCGGCTTGGCCACTGCCCGCTTCATCGTAGGGCTGGATAAAGGTATCGGGATCAGCACCGACCCCCAGCGTATAGATCCGTATTCCCTGCGCTGCGGCGAGTTTGGCCTCCTGCAACGGGTCAGCGTTGCCTGCAGTGTTGCGGCCATCGGTCACCAGTAGCAGAGCGGTCGGGCGACCAGGGTCCCCATGCTGGCGTGCCAGCAAAATGGCCTCACCAAGGGCGGTGGTGCGGCCGACCAGATCAAAATCGAGCTCGTCGCTCAAGGTCAATAGCGCCGGGATCTCTTGAGTAAGGGGGGAGAGCAGGTAGGCGTGATCGGCAAAAACGATAAGGCCAACCCTGTCTCCGGCCCGCTTGGCGATCAGCGCCTTGATCTGCTGGCGCACCGCCGTCAGCCGCGCTTGCTGCTCGCCGTTGTCGAGCATATCCGGGGTGCGCATGCTGTCGGAGAGATCCACCGCGATCAGCAGATCCCGGCTCCCTTCATATCGGATAACCGGTTCTCCCCACCACTGGGGGCGGCAGAGGGCGAGGATGAGGGCACACCAGAGCAGCATGGCGCGCCAGAGCGGCAATCCGGCGTGAGGGCGCAGCAGGGCAAACCCGGGGTGAGTCAGATAACCACGGCGCAGGGGCGGCAAGCCGAAGCGCACCAGCAAGGGCAGCACCAGTGCCAGTGCGAACCAGGGCCAGGCCAGGATCATGGATGTCTCCGCGCGGCTTTACGCCCTGATCGGGGAGAGCGCTGCAAAAAGAGGGTTTGACCCCAGCGGCGATAATCTTGCAGCAGCTGTTCGCACTGCTCGCGAGTTGGGTTCTGGCTGCCATAGAGCCAACTGCTCCAGTGATGGGAGAATTGGCTGAAATCGCTGCCGCCGTGACGATCGACGAAGGCGAGCCACGCCTCTCCCTGTAGCTGGCGTGCCTCGGGCCAGCGTTGCAGCGCTTCATGGCGCAGGGCCTCCTGTATGTGTGCCACCAGTAGCGCCGGATCTCCCTCCAGCTGGCGGCACCAGCGGCGGTAACGTATTACCCTCTGGGCAATCAGGACGATCAGAAACAGAATAAAACCGGTGATCAGGAGCCACAATAACGCCTGTATTCTGGGGTCCAGACTTTGCTCAATCAGATCCGGCCCCGGGTGAATGTCCCGCATCAGGGCGGCCAACTGCGCGGTCATGGCCTCGGAGGCGGGACTGGCCGTGCCGAGATCCGTTGGCGCTATTACCCCTGATGACATAACCCCTCCTGCCACTGTTGTTGCAGCGTCTGGCTGTTATCGAGCAGATAGAGGCGCTGTACCAGCGGCAATAACTGCTGCTTGCCGTGGGCCAGCTGCTGCTCGGCGGCGTGCTGGTAGCGGCGGGAGAAACCGGCATGGCCCCCATCCAGCCAGCCCTGATAGTGCTGGGCTGGCCGATCGATGGCCACTGGCAGCTGGCCGTCAGGGGGAAGGGCTGCCTCGAGGGGATCGCGGATCTGCCAATAGTGGATATCGTGGCGCCGCGAGAGCAGCTGCAACTGCTGACAGAGCGCCGACTCGCAGGGTCTGTGGTCGGTGATCAGCGTCAGTTTGGCACCATGGGGCAGCTTCACACTGGCCAAGGTATCGGCCAGCGAGTGAGAGAGTATCCGACGTGTCAGCCCTTGCTGGTAGTGATGGCAGAGAGATTCGAGCAGGGGCAGCACGCTGCCGCGTTGGCTCTGGCGATGTGAAACAAGTCCGTTGCAGATCAGGGTGTTGTGCTGTTTCTCCCCTTGCCAGATCAGGGCTGCCGCCAGCTCGCAGGCGAGGCGCGCCTTGAGCTGCAATGTGGAGCCGAAATACATGGCGGGAGAGAGATCGAGCAGCAGCCAGTGCGCCTGATCCAGCTCCTCGCTGTAGAGGCGGGTGTAGGGGCGCCCGAGGCGCGCTGTCACCCGCCAGTCGATATGGCGGACCTCGTCACCCGCCTGATAGGCGCGCAGTTCTCGAAACGTGAGCCCGGGGGAGCGGCCCGGTTTGCCGCGTTCGCTGCTGCTTCGGCCTGTTCTCGGCCTGGCTCTGGCATTGGCCCAGAGCCGGATATTGAGCAGCCGTGGCAGTGACAGACTGATGTCGGGATGCAGACCGAGATCTAGGGGCATGGCACCTGATCCAGCAGTTGGGCGATCAGGATGTCGTTATCCAGATTGTCGGCCAGTGCCTGATAGCTGGGGATAAGGCGGTGGCGCAGCACCGGATAGGCCTGCAGCTGGATATCTTCCGGCAGCACATAGTCACGCCCGGCAAGCCAGGCACGGGCGCGGGCTGAGCGGGCCAGCCCCAGCGTTGCCCGGGGGCTGGCGCCCACGGCAATCAGCGGCTCAAGGGCAGGGCACAGACCACTGCCCGGGCGAGTGGCGCAGACCAGCTCCACCAGATAGTGCTCCAGTCTGCTCTGCATGGTCACCGCCAGCACTTCGCTGCGGGCACCTTGCAAGGTGGCCTGGCTCAGGGTCACCGGCGCAGCGCCAAGCTGTTCACCGCTGGCGTTGAGTTGCAAGATGGCGAGCTCCATGGCGGGGCTGGGGTAATCCACCATCAGTTTGAGCAGAAAACGGTCGAGCTGCGCTTCCGGCAGGGGATAGGTCCCCTCCTGCTCGATGGGGTTCTGGGTGGCGGCCACCATAAAGAGGGGCGGTAGCCGCCAGCTCTTTTTGCCTACGGTGATCTGGTGCTCGGCCATGGCTTCCAGCAGCGCTGATTGTACCTTGGCCGGTGCCCGGTTGATCTCGTCTGCCAGCACCAGATGGTTGAACAGGGGGCCGGGCTGGAATACAAAACTGGCATCTTGCGGGTGAAACACTTCGCTGCCGGTGAGATCGGCGGGGAGTAGGTCGGGGGTAAACTGGATACGGGCAAAGCGCCCCTCGACGGCGCTAGCGAGTGCCTTGACGGCGCGGGTTTTGGCAAGCCCGGGGGCCCCTTCGATTAACACATGTCCTTCACATAACAGGGCGATCAGGAGCCCTTCGATGAGCTCCTCCTGCCCCAGAATCTGACTGCCAAGATAGTCCCTAAGCGCGCTGAATTCTGCCGCTGCCATGCGATAAACCCGTTGTTTTTATGGAAGTTGATCTTTTTATACTCCAGATGTACCCCAAGGGCGAGCAAAGGGGCCTTGCCGCGCTTAATTTAGTTTCAATCAGTCGTATGAAACTTGTGATTGGATTGTTAAGATATGGCGCAATGAGGTCAGACCTCTGCCTTTTAATCTTTGCGTTTAACCAAGGAGCCAGGATGAAACAGCCATTGAAACTGACGACTCGCCAGGGCGAACGGATTGCCGTCGTGGCGGGGCTGCGCACCCCCTTTGCCAAGCAGGCCACCGCCTTTCATGGCGTGCCTGCAGTCGATCTCGGCAAACTGGTGGTGAGCGAGCTGCTCGCCCGCACCGATCTCGATCCCAAGCTTATCGACCAGCTGGTGTTTGGCCAAGTGGTGCAGATGCCGGAAGCCCCCAACATTGCCCGCGAGATCGTGCTCGGCACTGGCATGAGCATTGCAACTGATGCCTATAGCGTCTCCCGTGCCTGTGCCACCAGTTTTCAGGCGGTGGCTAATGTCACCGAATCCATCATGGCAGGCACTGTAGATATCGCCATCGCTGGCGGTGCCGACTCATCTTCTGTGCTCCCGATTGGTGTGAGTAAAAAGCTGGCTCGCGCCCTGGTGGATCTTAACAAGGCGCGCAATCTGCAACAGCGCTTCAATATTCTGCGGACATTGAGGATCAAGGATCTGTTGCCGGTGCCACCGGCGGTGGCGGAATACTCCACCGGCCTCTCCATGGGGCAGACGGCCGAGCAGATGGCCAAGAGCCACCATATCAGCCGTGAGGCGCAAGATGCGCTAGCTCATCGCTCCCATACCCTAGCTGCAGAAGCGTGGGCGCAAGGCAAGCTCAGCGGCGAGGTGTTTACCGCCCATGTACCGCCTTACAAGTCACCGCTGGAGCGGGACAACAATATCCGTGAAAGCTCCGATCTGGCGAGCTACGCCAAGCTCAAGCCGGTGTTTGACCGGGTCCATGGCACCGTCACTGCGGCCAACGCTACGCCGCTGACCGATGGCGCTGCCGCCGTGCTGCTGATGCGGGAAGGGCGGGCGAAAGAGCTTGGCCTCGAACCGCTTGGGTTTATCCGTAGTTTCGCCTTCTCGGCCATCGATGTGTGGCAAGACATGCTGATGGGGCCCTCCTATGCCACGCCGCTGGCGCTGGATAGAGCCGGTATCACGCTCAGCGATCTGACCCTGATCGACATGCACGAAGCTTTTGCCGCCCAGACCCTGGCCAACCTCAAGATGTTTGCCAGCGCCGAGTTTGCCCGCGACAAGTTGGGCCGTGATCAGGCTATCGGTGAAGTGGACATGGACAAGTTCAACGTCCTCGGTGGTTCGCTGGCCTATGGCCACCCCTTTGCCGCGACCGGTGCGCGGATGATCACCCAGACCCTGCACGAGCTGCGTCGTCGCGGCGGGGGATTGGGGCTCAACACCGCCTGTGCGGCGGGTGGATTGGGCGTGGCTATGGTGTTGGAGGTTGAATGATGAGCGCTAAGACTTTTTCCCTGGATGTTCGCCAAGATGGTATCGGCATCCTCACCATGGATGTGCCGGGCGAGAGCATGAATACCCTCAAGGCTGCCTTTGTGGAGGAGATCCGCACCGTGCTGGCCGAGGTGAAACGCAACAAGGATTTGATCGGTCTGGTGATCACCTCCGGCAAGAAGGACTCCTTCATCGCCGGTGCCGACATCACCATGCTGGCCGCTTGCACCAGTGCCAAGGATGCGGAAACCTTGTCGCGTGAAGGTCAGGAGATATTTGCCGAGATCGAGGGGCTGACCATTCCGGTGATCGCCGCCATCCACGGCCCCTGCCTCGGTGGTGGGCTGGAGCTGGCGCTGGCCTGTCATGGCCGGGTGGTGACCGATCACGGTAAAACCGTGTTGGGATTGCCGGAAGTACAGCTTGGTCTGTTGCCGGGCTCTGGCGGTACCCAGCGCTTGCCGCGCCTCATCGGGGTGGCCAAGGCGCTGGATCTGATGCTGACCGGCAAGCAGGTGCGGGCCAAACAAGCCAAAAAGCTGGGGCTGGTGGACGATGTGGTGCCATCCTCCATTCTGTTGGATGCTGCGATCAAACTGGCCAAGAAGGGTAAACCGCGTCATCAATTGAAGCGGGATCTGCAGGGCAAGGTGCTGGAGACTAACAAGCTGGGCCGCAAGGTGCTGTTCGATCAGGCCAGCAAAGGGGTGAAAGCCAAGACCCGTGGCAACTATCCTGCGCCGGAGCGGATCCTCGAGGTGGTGCGGATCGGTGTGGAGGAGGGGATGAAGGCCGGTTTGGCCGCCGAATCCCGTCACTTTGGCGAGTTGGTGATGACTGCTGAGTCCGCCGCCCTGCGCTCCATCTTCTTTGCCACGACCGAGATGAAGAAAGAGGTCACTTATCAAGGGGCCGAGCCGCGCAAGGTGGCCCATGCCGCCGTGCTGGGCGGTGGTCTGATGGGGGGCGGCATTGCGTTCGTCACCGCTACCAAGGCGGGCGTGCCGGTGCGGATCAAGGATGTGGCAAGTGCCGGTATCGGCAATGCCATGCGCTATAGCTATGACATTCTGGCCAAGAAGCTCAAGCGTCGCCAACTGCTGCGCAGCGAGCTGGAAAAACAGATGAGCCTGCTGACCGGTACCGTCGACTACTCCGGTTTCCATCGGATCGATCTGGTGGTGGAGGCGGTATTTGAAGATCTCGCGCTCAAGCACCAGATGGTGAACGATGTGGAGCGCGAGTGCGGTGAGCACACAGTCTTTGCCTCCAACACCTCTTCTCTGCCCATTAACCAGATTGCGGCAGAGGCGGCGCACCCGGAGCGGATCGTGGGGCTGCACTACTTCAGTCCGGTGGACAAGATGCCGCTGGCGGAGATCATCCCCCACGTCGGCACCAGTGCCGAGACGGTCGCCACCACCCTGGCTTTTGCCCGTGCGCAGGGCAAGACGCCCATCGTGGTGAAAGATGAAGCCGGTTTCTACGTCAACCGCATCCTCGCTCCCTACATGAACGAAGCGGCACGACTGGTGCTGGAAGGGGAACCGGTGGAGGTGCTAGACAGCGCGCTGCTGGACTTCGGCTTCCCGGTCGGCCCCATCACATTACTCGATGAGGTGGGGATCGATGTGGGTGCCAAGATCTCCCCGATTCTTGAGAAAGAGCTGGGTGGCGAGCAGTTCCAGGCGCCCAAGGCGTTCGACAAGCTACTGCAAAACGATCGCAAGGGCCGTAAGAACGGCAAGGGCTTCTACCTCTACGGCAAGGCGGCCCCGCGCAATCGCCTGACTGGTAAAGAGGGCAAGAAGAAGGTGGACGAGAGCGTCTATGACGTGCTCGGGATTAAACCTTCCGCCAAGCTTGCCCGCCAAGAAATCGCCGAGCGCTGCGTGCTGCTGATGCTCAATGAAGCCGCCATGGCGCTGGACAGCGGTGTGGTAGCCTCGGCCCGTGATGGCGATATCGGTGCCATCTTCGGCATCGGTTTCCCACCGTTCCTCGGCGGCCCGTTCCGCTATATGGACAAGCTCGGGATCGATCATCTGGTCGGTCGTCTGGAGTATTACCAGAAGCGTCACGGCGACCGGTTCGCCCCCTGTGCCCGCCTCAAGGCGATGGCTGCAGAGCAGCAAACCTTCTACTGATAGCCGCTGCAGATTAACTGCAAGACAAAGAGGCCCGCACACAGTGCGGGCCTTTTCTATTGCATGTGTGGTGTCGGTGGCGGTGATCTGAGCAGAGAAAACACGCAGGTGGTTGAGAGCAGATAAAAAACGGCCCACCGAAGTGAGCCGTTGAGAGATCAGATAACCGGTCAGATCCCCGGTTTTCGCTCCGGACAGCGGCCGATGATATCCGCAGGCAGATCACCGTTATCCTGCTCCAGCACCACATCGAATCCCCACAGTTGATGCAGGTGTTTGAGCACCTCATGGCGCGAGTCGCCAAGGGGGATACGGTTGTGTGGCACGTAGCGCAGGGTGAGGGATCGATCTCCTTTCACGGCCACGTTGTAGACCTGAATATTGGGCTCCAGATTGCTGAGGTTGTACTGGGCCGACAAGGTATTGCGCACCTGACGGTACCCCTCGTCATTGTGGATGGCGGAGACCTTGAGATAGTTTTTGAGGTCATCGTCATCGATGGCGAACAGCTTCAGATCTCGCATTACCTTCGGGCTTAAGAACTGGCTGATAAAGCTCTCGTCCTTGAAGTTCTGCATCGCAAAATGGAGGGTTTCGACCCAGTTGCTGCCGGCATAATCGGGGAACCAGTATCTGTCCTCCTCGGTCGGGTTCTCGCAGATGCGGCGCAGGTCGGTAAACATGGCAAATCCCAGCGCATAGGGGTTGATCCCCGAGTAGTAGCGGCTGTTGTAGGCCGGTTGATAGACCACGTTGGTGTGGCTGTGCAGCACCTCCATCATGAAGCTATCGCTCAGCTTGCCCTCGTCATAGAGGTGGTTGAGGATGGTGTAGTGCCAGAAAGTGGCCCACCCCTCGTTCATTACCTGGGTCTGTTTTTGTGGGTAGAAATACTGGCTGATCTTGCGCACGATGCGCACTACTTCCCGCTGCCAGGGCTCCAGCAAGGGGGCATTCTTCTCGATGAAGTAGAGAATGTTCTCCTGGGGTTCGGCGGGGTAGCGTCTGTCCTCGACCCCCGCCGCTTTATGCTGCTTGGGCAGGGTACGCCATAGCTCGTTGACCTGGGTTTGCAGGTAATCTTCCCGTGCTTTTTGGCGCCGTTTTTCCTCTGCCATCGAGATCTTCTGGGGCCGTTTGTATCGATCCACCCCGTAGTTCATCAGGGCATGACAGGAGTCCAGCAACCGCTCTACTGCGTCAATACCGTGTTTTTCTTCACACTCGGTAATGTATTTTTTGGCGAACAGCAGGTAGTCGATGATCGAGGAGGCATCCGTCCACGCCTTGAACAGATAATTGTTCTTGAAGAAGGAGTTGTGGCCGTAGCAAGCGTGGGCCATCACCAGCGCCTGCATTGGCATGGTGTTCTCCTCCATCAGATAGGCGATGCAGGGATCCGAGTTGATGACGATCTCGTAGGCCAGCCCCATCTGGCCACGCTTATAGTTGCGCTCGGTATGGATAAAGCGTTTGCCAAATGACCAGTGTTGGTAACCCAGCGGCATACCGACACTGGAGTAGGCATCCATCATCTGTTCGGCGGTGATCACCTCGATCTGATTAGGATAGGTGTCGAGCTTGTAAGATCGGGCGACCCGGGCAATCTCCTGGTGGTAGGTTTCCAGCAGTTCAAAGTTCCAGTCTGGTCCGTCATCCAGTGGCGCAACTCTTTTTTCGGTTTCGATCATAGAACCTCCTCACGCCGCTTGTTTCTTGAACAGTTCACGGAACACCGGATAGATATCCTCAACCTTGCGAATGTGTTCCATCGCAAAGTGGGGGAACTGGCTGGCCACCGACTCATACTCGTGCCACAGGGTCTGGTGGGCGCGGGTGGTTATCTCGATGTAGGAGTAGTACCGCACTCGCGGCATGATATCCCGTGCCAGGATCTCCTTGCATTGTGGTGAGTCATCGGCCCAGTTGTCCCCATCGGATGCCTGCGCCGCATAGATGTTCCACTGATTGGCCGGATAACGTTCGTTGATGATGTCGTTCATCATCTTGAGCGCACTGGAGACGATGGTGCCGCCGGTCTCCTGGGAGTAGAAGAACTCGTGTTCGTCCACCTCCTTGGCCTGGGTGTGGTGGCGGATATAGACCACCTCGACGTTCTTGTAGGTCCGGCTCAGGAACAGATAGAGCAGGATATAGAAACGCTTGGCCATCTCCTTGGTGGCCTGATCCATGGAACCCGAGACGTCCATCAGACAGAACATCACCGCTTGGCTGGAGGGAACCGGCCGCTTGACGAAGTTGTTGAACTTCAGATCGAAGGTGTCGATAAACGGCACTGCATTGATCCGCCGTTTCAGCTCTCTGATCTCCTTCTCAAGCTGGGCGATTTCGGCAAAGTGTTCGTTGGGATCGGTGGCCAGCAGGGTCAGCCGATCTTCCAGTTCATGGAGCTGGCGTTTCTTGCCCGCTTGCAACGCCATGCGGCGTGCCAGCGAATTTTGCAGGGAACGCACCACGTTGATGTTGGCGGGTACGCCATTGGAGGTGTAGCCAGCCCGGTAGGTTTTCATCTCCATCAGCTGGTTGAGCTGGGTTTTCTGCAGTCGTGGCAGCTCCAGATCTTCAAACAGCATGTCGAGATACTCATCCTTGGAGATCTGGAACACGAAGTCATCAGCCCCTTCTCCCTGATTGGATGCTTGCCCCTCACCAGAGCCTTGACCACCGCCCCCTCCTTTGGGGCGGTCAATCTTGTCACCAGAGATGAACTGGTCATTACCGGGATGCACCATCTCCCGTTTACCGCCTTGCCCCTGATGGAAATGGGGTTCACCGATATCCTTGGTCGGGATGCTGATGTTCTCGCCTTTGTCTACGTCCTGAATGCTGCGCTTGGAGACAGCATCCGAGACCGCTTGTTTTATCTGCTTCTTGTAGCGGCGAATGAAGCGCTGCCGATTGACAGCGCTTTTGTTTTTGCCGTTGAGCCTGCGGTCGATAAAATGCGCCATAACTCCCCCTTGAACCACGGCAGGGTCAGGATGACTTGCGTACCCTGAGATACCATTCGGAGAGCAGTCGCACCTGTTTGCGGGTGTAGCCTTTCTCCATCATCCGTTCGACAAAGTTATCGTGCTTCTTCTGCTCCTCGGCCGAGGTTTTGCTGTTGAAGGAGATAACCGGCAGCAGCTCTTCCGTGTTGGAGAACATCTTCTTCTCAATCACGGTGCGCAGCTTCTCGTAACTGGTCCAGTTGGGGTTACGGCCTGCATTGTTGGCCCGGGCACGCAGCACGAAGTTGACGATTTCGTTACGGAAATCTTTCGGGTTGCTGATCCCGGCGGGTTTTTCAATTTTTTCCAGCTCGCTGTTGAGCGACGAACGGTCAAACAGCTGGCCGGTTTCGGGGTCACGGTACTCCTGATCCTGGATCCAGAAATCGGCGTAGGTGACATAGCGATCGAAAATGTTCTGACCGTACTCTGAATACGACTCGAGATAGGCGGTCTGGATCTCTTTGCCGATAAATTCCACATAGCGTGGGGTCAGGTAACCCTTGATGAACTCCAGATAGCGATCATGCAGCTCTTGCGGGAACTGCTCACGCTCAATCTGCTGCTCCAGTACATAGAAGAGATGCACCGGGTTGGCCGCTACCTCAGCGTGGTCAAAGTTGAAGACGCGAGAGAGGATCTTGAATGCAAAACGGGTCGACAGACCATGCATCCCTTCATCCACACCGGCGTAGTCACGGTACTCCTGATAGCTCTTGGCCTTGGGATCGGTGTCTTTGAGACTCTCGCCATCATAGACCCGCATCTTGGAGTAGAGGCTGGAGTTTTCTGGCTCTTTCAGGCGAGAGAGAACCGAGAACTGACCCAATAGCTCGAGGGTGCCCGGCGCACATTTGGCCTCGGTCAGCTCGCTGTTGATCAGCAGTTTTTCGTAGATCTTCACCTCTTCCGACACGCGCAGGCAGTAAGGCACCTTGACGATGTAGACCCGGTCGAGGAAGGCTTCGTTGTTCTTGTTGTTGCGGAACTGCTGCCATTCGGACTCGTTGGAGTGTGCCAGCAGAATACCGTCAAAGGGGAGGGCGGAGAGCCCTTCGGTGCCGTTGTAGTTTCCCTCCTGGGTCGCTGTCAGCAGCGGGTGCAGCACCTTGATGGGCGCCTTGAACATCTCGACAAACTCCATCACCCCTTGGTTCGCTTTGCACAGCGCACCGGAGTAAGAGTAAGCATCGGCATCATCCTGGGCGAAGTGCTCCAGCATGCGGATGTCGACCTTACCGACCAGCGAGGAGATATCCTGGTTGTTATCATCACCCGGTTCAGTTTTGGCGATGGCGATCTGATCGAGGATGGAAGGATTGACCTTCTCCACTTTGAATTGGGTAATGTCGCCACCAAACTCGTGCAGCCGTTTGGCTGCCCAGGGGGACATGATGGGGCGCAGGTAGCGGCGTGGGATGCCGTACTCTTTTTCGAGGATCTCGCCATCCTCTTCAATGTCGAACAGGCAGAAGGGATGGTCATTAACCGGTGAGCCCTTGATGCGGTAGATAGGTACCTTTTGCATCAGTGATTTGAGCTTCTCTGCCAGCGAGGATTTACCGCCGCCAACGGGACCCAGCAGATAGAGGATCTGCTTCTTCTCTTCCAGCCCCTGAGCGGAGTGTTTGAGGTAGGAGACAATCTGTTCGATGGCCTCTTCCATCCCGTAAAAATCCTTGAATGCGGGATAGCGTGCCACGACACGGTTGGAGAACAGGCGGCTCAGTCGGTGGTTGGCAGAGGTATCTACCATCTCAGGTTCACCGATGGCGGTCAGCAGACGTTCTGCTGCGGAGGTGTAGCAGGCTTTGTCCTGCTTGCACATATCCAGGAACTCCTGAATTGTGTACTCCTCTTCCCTTGCTTTCTCATATCGCTGTTGGTAATGCTCGAATATGCCCATAACTTTGCCCTCGTTATAGTCGCTTACCCTGAAAAAGTGGAACACTGTTGTTGTGTGGTGCCTAGTTAAAGACTAGTCAACGGCACCCAGTAGTCCATCACGGTGGATTGGTTAAATTCTGAAGAAACCAGCTCGTTCCTTATGCGGGCCGGGTCAGTCAACAACACCGCTATGTTACTGACTGTTAAATTATTTTTGCCACGATAGTGAGGTAAATGTCAAAGACATAAAAAATAAATGTTTATCAGGGAGTGGAAACTTGTTGCGTGAGTGAGACGGCGAGAAGGGAAAATCAGTGGGGACAACGGCTAACGCCATTATGAACAAAATCATCATTACGTGCACGTTAACGTCAATTGATCTGTTTGGTGTTAAAGCTCTATTTTTTACATTGACGCTACATTTTGAGTGCCCTAGATTGGCAACGTGTGATCAGCAAGACGCTTTAGCAAGAGAGTTGACTGTTGCCTCACCAAGCTCTGTTTAAGCACGTTTCCGTTGGCTTGACCCTCGCAACCGCGAGGGTCTTCTTTTTCCGGCGTCTGCAGAAGTAAATTTCTGCTGGTGGGTGTAGAGGGCGTGGGTGAACACCGATCAGGGATAGGCCTGCTGCACTGCCGCCAGGACGCGGGCAAACGGGTGTGCGGCCAACTGGCCAGAGCCCGCCAGCGATTTGGCCTTGACCCGGCTGGTCAGTGGCGTGGCGATACCACACAGGAAACGTGCCAGCACCCGGACATCTACCGAGCCAGTCTTGGCTATCAGTGGATCGCACCAGGCGCGGATCCCCGCCTCGTTTGGCATGGCCAGTTGGGGCAGGGGAGGCAGATGCGCCACCTCGCCGCGACAGACCGAACAGTGGCCACAGTGAACCGGCGCCACCTCATCGGCGAAATAGCGGGCGAGGCGGTGGCTCAGGCACTCCCGGGAGGTGAAAAAGTCGAGCATGGCTTGCAGTCTGGCCAGCTCGCTCTGCTCTTTTTGCAGGAACAGGGCGTGCAGGGCGGTTGCTTCCTGCTCGTTGTCCCACCCTTGACGGGTGATCCGGTAGACCTCGGTCATCTGCTTGCTTTCAAGCTCGATCCAGCCCTGCTGCTGCAGGTAGTCGAGCGCCGCAACGGCCCGCTGCCGCTCCCCCTGATAGCCCTGCCAGAGGGCGTCAAAGTCCATGGTGCACCAGCTGCGTGCTTGCGGGGCGCAGGCGAACAGTTGCTCCAGAAACTGGCGGCGATCCGGATTGAAGCGGCTCAATATGTCGCCTTTATCCAGCACAAACTTGAAGCGATAGTCGGCGTAGTAGCTGTAGGCCGGGGTGATGATGCCCGCCATCTCCAGATAGACCAGCAGGGTCTTCAGTGGCAGTTGGCGAATATTGGTCTCATTGGCGAGGCGTAGCAGGGTGAACTCCCACTCGGCACCGCTTTGTCCGATGATGGCGAGCAGCTGGAGGATGGCACTCAAGTCCGGCGTATCGCCGTAGACGAAGTTCTCCAGCACCGGCAACTGGCTCTGGTTGGCCAGCACGATGCAGCGTGATGGCTGGCCATCCCGCCCGGCACGGCCAATCTCCTGGCTGTAGTTCTCGATGGATTTGGGCAGATCGTAGTGAATGACCCGCCGGATATCCGCTTTGTCGATCCCCATGCCAAAGGCGATGGTGGCGACGATGCAAGCCACCTTGCCTGCCATAAAGTCGTGCTGGATCTGACTGCGCAGCGCCGAGTCGAGTCCGGCATGGTAGGCGCGGGCGTTGATCCCTTGCCTAATGAGTTGCTCGGCGCAGGCTTCGGCGGTGTGCTGCAAGGTGACATAGACGATGGTGGGGGCCGCCGGATCTTGCATCAGCGTTTGCGCGAGCCAGCCATCCCGCGCGTCAGGCGCCAGTGGCATTACCGCCAGATCAAGGTTGGCGCGATAGAAACCGGTGACCACCACTCCCTCCGGCTCGATGCCGAATTTGGCCTGCATATCCTGAATAACCGCCGGGGTGGCGGTGGCGGTCAGCAGCAACACCTGGGGGATCTTCAGGTCATGGCGATAGCTTGGCAGCTTGAGGTAGTCGGGGCGAAAGTTGTGGCCCCACTCAGAGATACAGTGGGCCTCGTCGACGACCAGCAGTGACAGGGGAACTTGCTCGATAAAGCGGCGAAATCGCTCGTTTTTGAGTCGTTCCACCGAGATCATCAGGATCTTGAGCTGACCATCCAGCGCCTGTTGCATCACCCTGCGACTCTCTTCCGGGCTCTGGCTTGAGTCGAGGGTCGCGGCGCTGATCCCCTTGCCTTTAAGGAAGGTGAGCTGATCGTGCATCAGCGCAATCAGTGGTGAAATAACCAGGGTCAGGTGGGGCAGGGCAAGAGCAGGCAGCTGGTAACAGAGGGACTTGCCGGAGCCGGTGGGAAAGATGGCGGCGGCACTCTGGCCAGCTAGCACCCGGCTGATGACCTGTTCCTGACCTGGCCTGAGTTCGGAGAAACCAAAATATTGGTTGAGCAGGGATGGGATCATGGCAGGGCTCCGCAGCAAATGGGGGATGATAGCACAGCCGCTCCCATCCCGGATGAGACGGGGAATGGCTGCCGATGACGCAAGCAGAGAGTGCTGACAAAACGTACAAAAATAGGTGGTTGCGCCATGGTTGAGTTTTTGTTGCGGATTTTTGTGATGAAAGCGGGATATTTTTTGGTGCCTCTCTGGAAAAAAAAGATGGCGAATGGGATATTCCGTCATGCAATCCGGTGACTGGCGGATCGGCCCGACAGAAGGCTGGCCGCAGGCACCACACTCGGGCGACAGGGGTTTCTCGGGTGCAAGATTGCTGACAGGACTCATGATTCATGCACTACGGTGCTTAGGGACTTTTTTGATGACACAACAACACCCCCTCCTTCGGCTGGTCAATAGCACCAGTCTGGTCAGCCAGATCCTGGTTGGTCTGGTATTCGGTATCTTGCTGGCACTGTTTGCCCCCGAGTGGGCGAAAACGGCAGGTCTGCTCGGCAGCCTGTTCGTTGGCGCACTGAAAGCGGTGGCGCCGCTGCTGGTATTCGTACTGGTCATGGCGGCCATCATTGGTCACAAGCAGGGTCAGAAGACCAATATGCGACCGATCTTGCTGCTCTATCTGTTTGGCACCTTCTCTGCGGCCGTGGTCGCGGTGATCGCCAGCTTCCTGTTCCCCTCCAACCTCCATCTGGTGGCCAACACCGCCGAGATCACCCCGCCGGGTGGCATCACCGAGGTGCTGCAGACCCTGCTGTTCAACGTGGTGACCAACCCGGTCAAGGCGCTGATGGATGCCAACTATATCGGTATTCTGGCGTGGGCCATCGGTCTGGGTATCGCGATGCGCCATGCCAATGAGAGCACCAAGGCGCTGATCACTGATCTGTCTCACGGTGTCTCCACCATAGTGAAAGCGGTGATCCGCTGCGCCCCGCTCGGTATTTTGGGTCTGGTTGCCTCGACCCTGGCCGAGACCGGCTTCGGCGCCCTGTTTGGCTATGCCCAACTGTTGATGGTACTGATCGGCTGCATGCTGTTTATCGCCTTCGTGGTCAACCCGCTGATCGTGTTCTGGAAGATCAAGCGCAACCCCTATCCGCTGGTGCTGACCTGCCTAAAAGAGAGCGGTGTGACCGCCTTCTTTACCCGCAGCTCTGCCGCCAACATTCCGGTCAACATGACTCTGTGTGAAAAACTGCGTCTGCCGGAAGATACCTACGCGGTCTCCATCCCGCTGGGTGCCACCATCAATATGGCCGGTGCTGCCATCACCATTACCGTGCTCTCCATGGCGGCGGTACATACCCTGGGGATGGAAGTGGATCTGGCGACGGCTGTGCTGCTCTCCGTGGTAGCCACCATCAGTGCCTGTGGTGCGTCCGGCGTAGCTGGTGGCTCCTTGCTGCTGATCCCGCTGGCGTGCAGCCTGTTTGGTATCGGCAACGACATCGCCATGCAGGTGGTGGCCGTCGGCTTTATCATCGGCGTGCTGCAGGATTCTGCCGAGACAGCGCTTAACAGCTCCACCGACGTGCTGTTCACCGCCGCGGCTTGCATGGCCGAAGATGAAACCCTGCTGGAGCCTTCCGCGCTGCCCAGCAGCGAGGCATGATCAGGTAGCTTGCCTATTCGATTCAGCCCCTCTCTGTGAGGGGCTTTTTATATAAGCTGGCCGAGATTTGTTGAGGGGAGGTATGCGCAAGAGAACATCTATTTTGATGAAATGTTTGGTTACAAATGGCAGGCAGACGGGGGTGATCCTCCCCCGCTAAAATAGCCCCGGTAGTTATAAGATTCAGGCTAAAAAAGAGATTCAATAATGAAGAAAACAACACTTTGGTTGGCAATGGTAGGGGCATTGGGGTTGGCCGGTTGTGGCGGCGGTGGTGGGGATAGTGGCGGCGGCGGTACCACGCCACCGGAGCCACAACCAAGGGCGCTGCCGGAGGCCGGCGTCTATCTCCCCGTCCTGATGGACGCTCAGGGTCAGTTAATCAATCGACCAGTAGACAACAGCTATCATGCTGTAGGTTTTGTATACCCAACGACAAGCGAGGGTACGCAATGGGTGAACCGAATTGATGAAAATAACAGTTCTGTAAATACATACGCTTTTCTGTACGGATCTTCATCTTCTGATAAAGCAAAAGGATACCCCGTAGAACTGGAAGGTTACGTCATTAAGAATGGTGCGGGACGAGGCGCAAATTCAAGTGAGCCAGATAGCAATGTAAAGTTGAGTAAGCGTAACTTTTCAAATCAATCATTGTGGGTACTGGATTATCGCAAGGCCCCAATCGTTATTGATCAAGCAGCCTTCCAGAACTGGGGAGGCCAAATTGCATTACAACCTATGGCGACAGATAAGATCACGGCTGGCGTACACTGGTATTATCGTGGCGTTAACTCAAATTCTCAGGACTTGTTCGACTACTTGACCACACAAACAAGCAGTAATGGTCAGGGAGTCAAGCTGCATATCCACTTTGTTGGCGAATCCTGTGTTGTCACTGGTGAAACAGAAAGCAACAGCAAAGGGATGAACAAGCTGACGCTAACGGGCTGGGACCGTTGTGTTTTCGCACCGACTCAACCTATTGATGGCAAGGTGTATGAGAAAAGCTGGAAAAAAGATATGGCCAAGTTTGCCGCTCGTAACGCCAGTGTCACTGCATATCTGACCATGAAGCCGGGTAGCAATGGCCAGAAAGACACCCTGGTGCTCGGTATTCCTGAAATCACAGGTGAAATGCCGTTCTTGTTGGAAGCGCAGCCACTCTAATCAGCCAGAGATAGTGCGTGCTTTGCAAGAGATGCCAGTCGTTCACCCGACTGGCATTTTTGTTGGCTGAGGTTTGAATTGGGTCGCTGACGGTATCATTGTGCCGCTACGGGATAAGGGCGCGGCCCCTGATGGTTGCGTGAGTTCGGATTACGTAACCGCAATAACCGCATGATGAGGTGTCAAACATATTCAGGGCAGGACAAACGCAATACAAAAAGCCAGCCGGTTAACCGGCTGGCTTTTTGCTATCTGCGGCAGGTGGGGGGATTAACCAACCAGCTGGAACAGGATGGCGGAGATAGCGATCATCCCCATCACAGCGACAAATACGTTGCTGATATGGCCCTGATATTTCGCCATGGCCGGTACACGTTTGATGGCGTACATCGGCATGATGAACAGGATAGTGGCGATGATCGGGCCGCCCAAGGATTCAATCATGCCCAGAATAGAGGGGTTGGCAATGGCGGTGCCCCACAGGGTCAGGATGAAGAAGGCGATGATGAACATCTCGACTTTCTTGGCATTCGGCTCTTTGCCGGATTTGCGCATGTTCTGCACGATCATCCCTTTCAGACCTTCACGGGCACCCAGATAGTGACCGAAGAAGGAGGAGACGATGGCCACAAAGGCAACCAGCGGACCGAAGTAGGAGATGATGGGGCTCGCATGCTGGTTGGCCAGATAGGAGAGCACTGCGATGTTCTGGGACTTGGCTTCAGCCAGCTGGGCAGGCGTCAGGCTCATCACACAGGAGAACACGAAGAACATCACGAAGCAGAGCAGTACGCCAGCGGTGCGCTTGAGGATGGCATCAGATTTCTGGACCGCCTGATCACCGTAGTCGCGGCGCTGGGCCACAGCAAAGCTGGAAATAGCCGGGCTGTGGTTGAAAGAGAACACCAGTACCGGAATGGTCAGCCACAGGGTAGAGGCGAAATCCTTGGCAGAGGGCACTTGCGCCAGCGCGGCACCGGTCCAGTCCGGGATCAGATACAAAGAGATACCGGCCAGAATGGCAATGAGCGGATAGACCAGCAGCTCGGTCACTTTCAGCATCAGCTTCTCACCGGCCAGCATCACCGACATCATGCCCAGGATCAGCACGATAGAGAGGATCCAGCGCGGTGGTGCACTCATCTGCAGCTGGTTGACCATAAAGCTTTCGACTGTGTTGGTAATACCAACGCCGTAGATCAGCACGATGGGATAGATGGCGAAGAAGTAGAGCAGGGTGATTAATTTACCGGCACCCACGCCAAAGTGCTCTTCTACCACTTCAGTGATGTCAGCATTGGGCTTGTTGGAGGAGAGTACGAAGCGAGCCAGACCACGGTGGGCCAGATAGGTCATGGGGCCAACCAGCAGCGCCATCACTACCAGCGGCCAGAAACCGCCCATGCCCGCGTTGATCGGCAGAAACAGGATACCCGCGCCGACCGCGGTGCCGAACAGGCTGATGACCCAGGTAGAGTCACGTTTTTGCCAACCAGTGGATTGAGTGAAGCCGGTTTGTGGCTTCGTTGCAGTCGCAGCATCTTGCGTGCCAGTGACAGTATTAGACATCTATCTCACCCCGAATGTGTGGTTCTTATTAAGTCGGCGCAAGGATACGGTTTTTTTAATCAAAAATGTTGATCAGATTCATTATTTAAAGGCCAAAAACCCTACTTTTTTATGGAAATGTGAGCGAAATACTAAAAATTCAATTTTTGTTTACCATCTGGCACGTTAGTTTAGTGTTAATGATTAAATTCCACCCAGTCAAATGTGTGTAAATTGTTATTTTGTCAGGTGCCGGGCAAGTTGGCAGATCATGCTGGCGGTGGCCCCCCAGATAAAGTGCTGTTGCCAGGGGATCCAGTAGAGGGTGTGCTGTTTCCCCCCTCTGGCAATGGTCAGGGGGATGTGGTTGCGCCGATCCAGCAGATGGGTCAGCGGCACTTCGAAGGCGTGATCCACTTCATCTGGACTCAGGATGAGGGGGTAGTTGCCATCGAGCAGCCCCAGCACCGGCAGCACTTCGAATCGTGACACCGTGTTGAGCGGGTTGAGGGTGCCGATCACCTCAATCAGCCGCGCCGGAATGCCGAGCTCCTCTTCGGTTTCCCGCAGTGCCGTGGCAATCAGGTTCTCATCGCCGGGATCCTGCCGCCCGCCGGGGAAGCTGATCTGCCCCCCATGATGACGCAGCTGGGGGCTGCGCCGGGTCAATAACACGCTGAGCCCCTCGTCGCGCATCACCACCGGGATCAACACGGCAGCCGGACTGAGTCCGCCAATGGCGAGGCGATGGGCCGGCGCAGGTTGCTGCAACTGGAAGCGGGTCAACAGTTCGTGGCGATCCATGGCGGGTGCTCTCTCCTGTGCGGTGGCCTGACAATGGGGACGGTTACAGCGCCGAGAGGGGCGGCAGGATGCGGGCGACCTTGTCATAGGTCTCCTGATATTCGCTGTCGGCATCGGAGTCGGCAATGATACCGCCACCGGCCCAGCAGTGCAGGCGACCCGCTTCGGCGATCAGGGTGCGAATGCAGATGCTGGTGTCTATCCGGCCGTGTTGGCTGAGATAGCCGATGCTGCCGCAATAGGCATTGCGCCGCTGGGGCTCCAGCTCCTCGATGATCGCCATGGCGCGGATCTTGGGGGCGCCGGTGATCGAGCCGCCCGGGAAACAGGCGCGCAGCAGATCGACCCCTTGCCAGCGCGCATCCAGCTCCCCATGGATGGTGGAGACCAGATGATGCACCGCTGGAAACGACTCCACCATAAAGAGATGAGGCACGCTGACCGAGCCCGGCCGGCTGACCCGGCCGATGTCGTTGCGCAGCAGATCAACGATCATCAGATTTTCTGATCTGTCCTTGTCGGCTTGTGCCAGCTCCCGCGCTACTTGCTGATCGGTGGCCGGATCCGGGTGGCGAGGGCGAGTCCCCTTGATGGGCTTGGTTTCGATATGGCGGCCATCGAGCAGCAGGAACCGCTCGGGGGAGAGGCTGAGCAGCGCGCTCTCCGGCAGGCGGATAAAGGCAGAGAAGGGAGCCTTGTTGGCGGCCGCCAGCAGGCAATAGGCCTGCCACTCATCCCCCTGATAGGGGGCGCTGAAACGCTGGGTCAGGTTGATCTGGTAGCAATCCCCCGCAGCGAGGTATGCCTGAATGAGAGCAAACTTCTCGCCATACTCAGCGCGACTCATATTGCTCTGCCAGGGCCCCAGCAAGGCGAAGGCGGGCGCCGGTTTGGCCTGTTGCTGTTCGAGCCAGGCCAGCCGTCTGGCAAGGCCCGCTTCATCCCCCCAGTGCACCAGCTGCCAGTCACCGGTCGCCACATTGCGCAGCAGCGCCCAGTCGTAGATCCCCACCGCCATGTCTGGCACCGCGATATCGGCGCTAGCCTGCACCGGCAGCCGTTCGAAGCGGCGGCCCAGATCATAGCCAAACAGACCGAGGGCGCCGCCAATAAAGGGGAGGCGAGTGGCGCACAGATCCAGCGCCCCCAGCAGCTGTTGCTGGGTGCGGGCAAGCAGGGTGAGGGGATCTTCGTTGTGTTCGCTGATATCCGCCCCGGCACGCAGAGTCGTCACCTTGCCGCGGGTTTCGAGGGTCGCCAGCGGATCGGCAGTGATGATATCAAAGCCGTTGTCGGCCCCGAGCGGCCCGGCCGACTCCAGCAACATGGCCCAAGGCTGATGTTGCAGGCGGGCAAAAAGCTGATGGAGTTCAGCGCTATGGTCTAGATGATGGATATGAAGTGTTGGCGTCATTTTATGTTATACAGGCAACAGTTTAGTTCCCGAACCCTAGTCGGTGCTGGTGGGCAAGCGTATCATAGGTGTCGGTGACTTAAGAAAAAACTGCCGTGTTGTTCGTTTTTTGCTGGTTGATAGTTTTTAGCCAGCGCGTCAGCACGGCCCATCATATGGAAGCCCTTGCTCTGCTCTGTGGCAGAGATAAGGACCAGTGAGGATGATATGAGCATTATAAAAAAACAGGATTTCATCGATTCTATCGCAGATGCCCTCCAGTACATCTCCTATTACCACCCGTTGGATTTTGTTCAGGCAGCCAAAGCGGCGTATGACCGCGAGGCCAACCCGGCGGCAAAAGATGCGCTGGCCCAAATCCTGATCAACTCCCGCATGTCCGCCGAAGGGCATCGTCCGCTCTGCCAGGACACCGGTATCGTTACCTGTTTCGTCAAGATCGGCATGCAAGTCCAGTGGGACAGCGACATGACCGTGCAGGAGATGGTGGACGAAGGCACCCGCCGTGCCTACACCAATCCTGACAACCCGTTGCGCGCCTCCGTGCTGGCCGATCCGGCTGGCAGTCGCAAAAACACCAAAGATAACGCCCCGGCGGTCGTGCATATCGACATGATCCCCGGCAACAAGGTGGAAGTGAGCATCGCGGCCAAAGGCGGCGGCTCCGAGAACAAATCCAAGATGGTGATGCTCAACCCCTCTGACGATATCGTCGAGTGGGTGTTGAAAACCGTGCCGACCATGGGCGCAGGCTGGTGCCCGCCCGGCATGCTGGGCATCGGTATCGGCGGTACTGCCGAGAAAGCGGCGGTGCTGGCCAAAGAGGCCCTGATGGAGCACATCGACATTCAGGAGTTGATCGCCCGTGGTCCCAAGACCACTGAAGAGAAGCTGCGGGTCGAGCTTTACGACAAGGTCAACAAGCTGGGGATCGGTGCCCAGGGTCTGGGCGGCCTCACTACCGTGCTGGATGTGAAGGTCAAATCCGCCCCGACTCACGCCGCCTCCAAGCCGGTGGTGATGATCCCCAACTGCGCCGCCACCCGTCACGTTCACTTCGAACTGGATGGTTCAGGCCCCGCTGAACTGACCCCGCCGAAGCTGAGCGACTGGCCGGAGATCACCCGTGAAGCGGGCGCTAACGTGCGCCGCGTCAACGTCGATGGCATCACCAAGGCAGAGCTGGCCAGCTGGAAGAGCGGTGATACCGTGCTGCTCTCCGGCAAGATCCTCACCGGTCGTGATGCGGCCCACAAGCGCATCGCCGACATGCTGAAAAATGGCGAAGGGCTGCCGGAAGGGGTCGATTTCACCAACCGCTTCATCTATTACGTTGGCCCGGTCGATGCGGTGCGTGACGAAGTAGTTGGCCCGGCGGGCCCCACCACCTCCACCCGGATGGACAAGTTCACCGACATGATGCTGGGTGACACCGGCCTTATCGGCATGATCGGCAAATCCGAGCGTGGCCCGAAAACCGTCGAGAGCATCAAGCAGCACAAAGCCGTCTATCTGATGGCGGTGGGCGGCGCCGCCTATCTGGTGGCAAAAGCCATCAAGAAGGCGCGGGTCGTGGCCTTTGCCGATCTCGGCATGGAAGCGATCTACGAGTTTGAAGTGGAAGATATGCCGGTGACCGTTGCGGTCGACTCCGAAGGCAACAATATCCACGAAACCGGCCCGGCCTACTGGTCTGCGAAAATTGCAGAGCTGGACGGCAAACTCTCCTCCTGAGTGACCATCCCAGCTGCCGGTTAACGGCAGTGGCAATGTAAAAAAGGCGCATCCATCCGGATGCGCCTTTTTGCTGATCTGCTGTTGGCCGATGGTTGGCTTAGCTTGGCCGAGAGCGGCAAGCAGGCATAAAAAAGGATGGCTCGACGCCATCCTTTCTCGTTGTGCTCATGCTGTTGCCAGCAGAGCGGTCACGCCTGGCTTAGGCCTTTTTCAGGTAGGCAGCGACCAGTACGATCTGCACGCCGTTGACCTTGCCTTCGATATGGAGCGGGTTGTTGGTCAGACGGATGCCCTTGACCAGGGTGCCGCGCTTGGCGGTGAAACCGCCGCCTTTTACTTCCAGATCCTTGATCAGGGTGACGGAATCGCCCTCTTGCAGCACGGCGCCGTTGGAGTCAACGGTCGGTACGCTGTCGTCATCTTCGTCAGCCAGTCCGGCTTCGGCCCAGGCTTTGGCCTCGTCTTCCATGTACATCATGTCCAGCAGATCCTGAGCCCACACCTCACCCTTGCCGGAGAGTGCTTTCAGCTGACGCCATGCCATCACCTGCACCGCAGGCACCTGGCTCCACATGCTGTCACTCAGGCCACGCCAGTGGTTGACCACCAGGGTATCCGGTTGTTCCAGCTGACCACGGCAGGTGTCACAGATAGCAACGCTGTGATCATCGTCGCTGGCGGGGGAGTGAGGTACCACGAAGGCGGTCAGCGCCTGCTCGGCGCTGCACAGTTCACACTTGGCGCCCGCGCGCGCTTGCAGGATGGCGTTGATGGTCATGTTGTTGGTCCCATAGCTAGTGGTAAAGCGACCCGCGAGGGGCGGGGCGCGTGAAAGAGGGGGCGGAATATAGCATAAAACCCCCTACTTTGTCAGGTCACCCAGGTTGATGGCTGCGAGTGAAAGCTGCGCCGCTTGCTTTTAACGGTGGATTTACCGGGTATTGAGGGTGCATTTTGAAGCGGGATCGCTAGAATGAGCCTCTTTTTTGACTGCAAGGCAGGGGCGCGCGTGCTGGCTCAACGTTTTCAACAACTGGATCGACTGCTCACCCGCTACCGGCGCTGGTGGCAATATCAGCCATACCATCATTTGGCGATGGCCTTTGCTGATGAGGCCCCTGATCTGGCAGCCCTGCTCAATGGGTTGACCCTGGCCCAGCTGGCCGAGTTTGATGCGGATATGGGGGCCCTCAGTTGCTTGCTGGCTCCCTGGATTACCGAGGGAGCCGAGCTGCAACAACTTAGCCAGCTTGCCCTGTTTCCCCCTGAACCCATCACCTGCAGCAAGGCAATGGCATTGAACATGCCGGGGCGCAAACAGGCCCAGATCGAGTCATTCACTGCCTGCTTGCCCGCCCATCAGGGCCCCTATCTGGAGTGGTGTGCTGGCAAGGGCCACCTTGGGCGGCTGGTGTCGCTCCACCGACAGGCTCCTATCCTGAGTCTGGAGCTGCAACCGCAGCTCTGCGACGAAGGGCGGCTGCTGGCCGAGCGCGATGGTGCCAATATGGCCTTTACCTGCGCCGATGCCTTTGCTCCCGAGTCGGCGGCGCTGATTGCCCCCGAGCACCACGCCATGGCACTTCATGCCTGCGGCGAGCTGCATACCCATCTGCTGGAGCGGGTAGCCGAGCGCAGAGCCAGCGGGGTGACTATTTCTCCCTGTTGTTACCACCTGATCCGCACCAGCCACTATCGCCCGCTGTCAGCGGCGGCAAAGGCCAGCGAGCTGATGTTGAGCAAGGCAGATCTCAAGCTACCGTTGCAGGAGACGGTGACCGGCGGCGCGCGGATCGCCCGCTTGCGGGAGCTGGAGGTGATATGGCGGCTCGGATTTGACTGCTTGCAGCGGCAGGTGCGCGGGGTGGATGAGTATCTGCCGGTGCCCAATATGCAAAAGAGCCTGCTGACCGGCAGTTTCGAGGCATTTTGCGTGTGGGCGGCAGAGCGCAAGGGCATTACCTTGCCCGCCGGACTCGACTATCCCCCATTGCTGGCGCAAGGGGAGCGACGCTTTGGTGATGTTGCCCGCATGGAGCTGGTGCGCCACCTGTTTCGCCGTCCCCTCGAGATCTGGCTGGCACTGGATCGCGCGCTCTTTTTGCAAGAGCAGGGCTATCGAGTCGAAGTGGGGGAGTTCTGTGCCAAACCCATGACCCCGCGTAATATTCTGATCCGTGCCGTGCGCGCCTGACGCCGGGCTCTCTTGAGCATTCTTCTTGAGCATTGATGATGGCTGACAGGCTGAGCGTGTCAGCCATTTTTTTGCATCTCGAATAATGAGCCGGTAACCGTTCATCTGACCGTCTCACCCTTCCAAAAACTGGCGATAGATCACGCTTTTGTGTTTTCGTTTGAGTTCTTTTTCTTTGTTTTAGTTGCGCTGAATATCACAAGGTGAAATGGCTCACAAATTCCGCTTATTTCTTAATTCTCATCGTGAATTTAGTGGTTGAAACACCTACTCTTGGAGCGCGTTATTCCCAAACAAGGACGGTACACATGTTCAAACCCAAGCGTTGCGCCTGGCTGATCGCTGCTGCCTGCGCATTGCCAAGCTATGCCGCAATGAGTGCAGCCATGAATATTCAACCCGATCCGCAAAATGCGGGAGGATATGTGATTGCGGCACCGGATCTGGCCGCCGTGGAAAAAGCCAAGACGGCCAATCCCATGTATGCAATATGGGCCAAGGCATTAGCCACCCGGTCAAATAAAATAGTCGATGCCATTGAACCGGGTCTGGCAAGCAATCCTGACAACGTAAAACGGGTTGAACGGGTGTTTCCCCAATCTGAATGGGAATATTTAACCCAGATGGCGGCGCCGGAATATACCTATGTCCGCTTCTTGCGAGCCATCGGTAAATTTCCGGCGTTCTGCGGGGAATATACCGACGGGCGTGATGCCGATGCCATCTGTAAAAAATCCATTGTGACCACATTTGCTCATTTTTCGCAGGAGACCGGCGGCCATATCGCCAAGGAGAACGTCTCTGATAACCCGCAGGGGTTGGAAGAGTGGCAGCAGGCGCTGGTGCATGTTCGGGAGATGGGCTGGTCAGAAGGACAGACCGGCTACACCACCGGCTGCGGCCAGAACGACTGGCAGAACAAGAAGTGGCCCTGCAGCACCGGCCAGGGATACTTCGGTCGCGGTGCCAAGCAGCTCTCCTACCACTTTAACTACGGCGCCTTCTCCGAGGCGATGTTTGATGGCGATGCCTCGGTGCTGCTCAACAACCCGGGGTTGGTGGCAGACTCCTGGCTTAACCTCGCTTCGGCCATCTGGTTCTTCCTGACCCCGCAGGCTCCGAAACCGGCCATGCTGCACGTGATTGACCGCACCTGGGTACCCTCCACGCGGGAAACTGACGCTGGTATCGGTTATGGCTTTGGCACCACCATTAACGTCATCAACGGCGGCATAGAGTGTGGCGAGCAGAACAAGGACAAGGGGCAACCGGTCAATCGCATCCGCTACTGGGAAGGGCTGGCCAAGCACTACCAGATCCCGGTCAAGGGGGATGAGAAGAACACCTGCTGGCAGCAGACCCCTTATGGCAGCCTTAATCTCAACGGTGCCACCGATGTGCTCTACACCAACTGGGATGGTAACTGGAAATACTATCCGGATCGCCCAGGCGGTTACTCCTTTGAGTGCGAGCTGGTGGGTTTCCAGACCGCTTACTCCGCGCTGGTGCCGGGTGATTACGAGAAGTGCGTGACCAATTTTTATGGATCTCACGCCAGTTGGCCTAAAGTGCGGATCGTCGCCAAGCTTGATCCTGCACCGATAGATCCGGTCGATCCGCCCATTAATGGCAATGCGGCCTGGGATGCCAGCAAGGTCTATACCGCTGGCAGCAAGGTGAGCTACAAGGGCGCTGTTTATCAGGCCAAATGGTGGACGCAGGGGGATGATCCCGCCAAAGGTGGTCCATGGGCGTTGGTGACAACCAAATAAAGAGATAGTCCATTGACTGGTCGATAAGGAGAGGGGGCTTGGCCCCCTTTTTTACATATTTGTTCTATGGGAGATAATATTCGGCAGTGTTGATGCAGGTATTCATCTATCAATGTGATGAGTCAGCTGGGAGCGTAGCTGTATTTATTGAGCATCTTTATTATTCGCATCGTAATTTTCGTAGGGTTACGAGTACAAATCAACCTGAATGGTTAAGAGCCGAGCTTTGTGTTAATACCTGCCATCCATGTAGCGTAGTTGGCTTGTTCGCAATCACTATTTAAAAATAGCCCCTCGAAATATTGGGTGTAAAGATTTCATGTATCCATGTATTAGCAGGCGATGGGGTGTAGTTAAGCGTATTTTATTTTGACTGCGAGCGGGGTAATCAATGTGATATGCAGCGAGGGTCAGCAGAGAAGGCGTGCGACATGGGGCTTCCATCCAAAAAAAGCAGCGCCACCGAAGAGGTAACACTGCTGTTGGTTATTGCTATTCGGACAATGGTGGCGGAGCCACCAAGGGGTAATAGTGCCGGAGCCACCAAAAGGCAGGGGAGTGAGCCATCAGGTCGGTTCCTGCTCCTCTTTGCGGCAGCAGTTACGTCCCTGTTTTTTGGCCAGATAGAGGGCGGTATCGGCCCGGGTGATCATCTGTTCGACGCTGTCGAGGGGACCCTTGCTGGTGCTGATCCCGATACTGATGGTGAGGGTTACCTCGAGGGAGCCCGCCAGTGGATGAATAGTCGATTCGACCGCTAACCTGATCCGCTCGGCGCTGGCCCAGGCCAGTTCCAGTGAGGTTTCCGGCAATAATACGATAAATTCCTCACCGCCCCAGCGGCCCAGCATGTCCACCTCCCGCAGTTGTTTGCCGATCCGGTTAACCAGACTTAACAACGCTTGATCCCCCTGCTGGTGGCCATAGGTGTCGTTGATCTGTTTGAAGTGGTCGATGTCGATCATCAGCAGACTCATCGGATGGTCAAAGCGTTGGCAGCGCTGCATTTCGGCATTGACCAGTTCACCGAAACGGCGCCGGTTGGCAATACCGGTAAGCGGATCCGTGGTGGCGGCCACTTTTAACTCTTCCACCAACCGGGCTCGTTCGGAGATATCCCGCAAGGTGGCGGTCATTTCGGTAGATTGTCCCAGGTGGATCTTTGCAATGGTCACTTCAAGCGGGAATTCGCTGCCATCGCGGCGTAGCCCCATGACCGAGGCGCGGGCATGCATGGGGCGAGAAGTGATAGGGGAGTTGCTGAAGGCTTTGAAATAGCTCTCATGGTTCGCCCGAAAACGTTGTGGCAACAGGGTTTCCAACCGTTTGCCAAGATAACTTTGATCGACGCCAAACATCTCGCAGGCGGCGGTATTAATCAGCTCGATGCGCGATTCGCTGCTGACGCTGATGATGCCGTCATAGGCGGAGTTGACCACCGCCTCGAAGCGACTGCGACTGGTTTTGAGCGCCTCTTCCAGCTGCTTTTTGGCGGTGATGTCGATGGCGGTGACGATTATGCGGGTGATCCTGGCTTGCTCGGGCATGATGGGAGAGAGCACAAAGCGCCACCAACTGGTGCGAGAGCGGGTATCGATGGGCAGCTCGCTCTCGATCCCCGTCTGTTGACTGACGCACTCGTGCATTGGCTGTTCGATGGTATTGGTGATGTAGCGGGGGAACAGCTCGCTTAGCCGCTTGCCAATGCAGCCAAGCACATCCAGATCGAAGGCATTGGCGAAGGTATCGTTGGCCGAGACCAGCACAAAGTGGTCATCTTTATCGAGACTGAACACTGCCACGGCGGCGCCAATGGCATCGAGGGATGCCTTGATGTCGGCATGGGAGCCTTGTGTAAACATGCGACCTCCACTGTCAATAACCTATTGATAGTCAGTATAGGGCGCATGGATGGCCAACTACTCTTCGATATCGAGTAATACCAGAATGGCGCTGTCGCCACCCCATTCACGGGGGGATTGATGGAAGGCGCGGACATTGGGGTGCTGGGCCAGCCAGCTGGGAATACGCTGTTTGAGAATATGTTTGCCGATGCCGTGCATCACAGATGCAACGTGAATGTTCTCTTTTTGGCAGAGAGTGAGCAGGGCGGCCAGCTCCTGTTTCGCTTGTTGCTGGTTCATGCCGTGCAGATCGAGATAGATCTCCGGCGGATAAATACCCCGTTTGAGCTTTTTCAGCTCAAATTTTGACACATCCTCCCGCACGTAACGGGTCGGCCCATCCTCGTCGAGATGAGGCTGATACTCATCGCTGAAATAGTGGTCAACCCCAAGCTTTTCGCGGGTTTCACGCAATTCGCGTTTCTGCTTGACCGGGCGTAACTCGGCCCTTATGGTATCTTGCTTGATTTTCCGGGTACCTTTTATCGCATCGCGGAACAGCAGGGTTTCCTCTTCTGTCTGTGAGGGCGTTTTTTTCATCAGATGCTCAATTTTTTATTAGGTATGCGTCGTGCCCGCTATGCAGTGGGTGCTCGGGCCGGATATTACTCGACTTGGAGGTGGATTTGGACAAGATATTTATCGATGAGGTGGTTGCCGAGATGCACACCATCCAGGACATGTTGCGTTGGGCCATGAGTCGTTTCAACGACGCCGGGATTTTCTACGGACACGGAACCGACAACGCCTGGGATGAGGCTGTGCAATTGGTACTGCCCGCGTTACATCTGCCACCGGATGTAGACCCGGCCATGCGCCACTCCCGTTTGACCAGCAGCGAGCGCCATCGTTTGGCAGAGCTGATCATTCGTCGGGTACAGGAGCGGGTGCCTGCCGCTTACCTGACCAACAAGGCCTGGTACGCCGGCTGGGAGTTTTATGTCGATGAACGGGTGCTGATCCCGCGCTCGCCGATTTCCGAAATGGTGGCTAACCGTTTCGCGCCGTTCCTCAAGCATGAGCCGACCCGCATCATGGACTTGTGCACCGGCTCCGGTTGCATTGCCATCATCATGGCCCACGAGTTCCCGGAAGCCGAAGTAGATGCCATCGACATCAGCATTGATGCGTTGAACGTGGCCGAGCGCAATATTGACGATCATGGGGTGGAGCAGCAGGTTATTCCTATCCGCTCCGATCTGTTCCGCGATCTGCCGGCCGGTGACAAGTACGATTTGATTGTCTCCAACCCGCCTTATGTGGACTCCGAAGATATGTCGGATCTGCCGGAAGAGTTCCGTCACGAGCCTGAATTGGCACTGGCGTCGGGCTCCGATGGCCTGAAACTGACCAAGCGCATGCTGGCCCATGCCGCCGACTTCCTCAAGGATAACGGCGTGCTGGTGGTCGAAGTGGGCAACAGCATGATCCATCTGGAAGCCCAGTTCCCCGAGATCCCCTTTACCTGGGTTGAATTCGAGAACGGCGGCCACGGGGTGTTTGTGATGACCCGTGAAGAGCTGGTGCAGTATCAGGATCATTTCGCCATCTACAAGAACTAAGCAGGAGCACGCATGGCAGGGAACAGTTTTGGTCTTCTCTTTCGGGTCACCACCTTTGGCGAGAGCCACGGTCTGGCGCTGGGCGCCGTGGTCGATGGCTGCCCACCGGGGCTGGAGATAAGCGAAGCGGATCTGCAGGGGGACTTGGATCGGCGCAAGCCGGGCACCTCCCGCTACACCACGCCGCGGCGCGAGCCGGACGAGGTGAAGATCCTCTCCGGGGTATTCGAGGGCAAGACTACCGGCACCTCCATCGGGCTGCTCATCGAAAACACCGATCAGCGCTCCAAGGATTACTCCGACATCAAGGATCTGTTCCGGCCCGGCCATGCGGACTACACCTACCACCAGAAGTATGGTCAGCGCGACTATCGCGGCGGTGGTCGCTCCTCGGCACGCGAGACCGCGATGCGGGTGGCGGCGGGGGCCATTGCCAAGAAGTACCTCAAACAGGTGCATGGCATCGAGATCACCGGTTTTCTCTCCCAGCTCGGCCCCATCAAGGCTGAGGCGTTTGACGCGGCGCAAATTGAGCAGAATCCCTTCTTCTTCCCCGATGCGGGCAAGCTGGAGGAACTCGATCAATACATGCGCGATCTGAAAAAAGAGGGCAACAGCATAGGTGCCAAGGTGCAGGTCATTGCGCGCCATGTGCCGGTGGGCCTCGGTGAGCCGGTGTTCGATCGTCTCGACGCCGATATCGCCCACGCCATGATGGGCATCAATGCGGTGAAAGGGGTGGAGATCGGTGACGGCTTCGCGGTGGTCGAGCAAAAAGGCTCCGAGCACCGCGACGAGATGACCCCGGCGGGCTTTGCCAGCAACCATGCGGGCGGCATTCTGGGGGGGATCTCCTCTGGTCAGGATATCGTGGTAAGCATGGCGCTCAAGCCCACCTCCAGCATCACAGTGCCGGGCAAGACCATCAATACCGAAGGCGAGGCTATCGAGATGATCACCAAGGGTCGCCATGATCCTTGTGTCGGCATCCGCGCGGTGCCCATCGCCGAAGCCATGCTGGCGCTGGTGTTGATGGATCATCTGCTGCGCCATCGCGCCCAGAATCAGGGGGTGTTGACTCAGACCCCGCAGCTGCGCTGATTGGTGCTGCTGCCTATCGGCTGATCACCCTATGCTCAGGGGTCAGGTGCGATAACTAAACACAAAGGCGACCTTCGGGTCGCCTTTGCTATTTCAGGAGGATGGCTTACCCCGTCAATGTTTGCGGAGGGTGCGGGTCAGCAGATCCGCAGCCCCCGGATCGGCATTGAGGCGACAGGTGGGGGGCGAGAACTTGCTGTGGGGTTTGGGCAAGGCGTGAATGGCCTCGTTGACCTTGAGGATCTGCGCTTCGCTCACGCTGTTTTTGGCAAACATCAGGCTGACCGGTTGGTGGTGCAGCAACAACTGGCAGCTGATAAACCGGTCGGCCCCCAGTTGGGAGAGCCGATAGTGGGCATATTGCCACTCCATGATGACGCCATCGAGGCGGCGGGCCAGCAGCAGATCGATCAGCCGGTCATCGGCATTGTATTCGGTCGCCATTTTAAGCGCCGGGCAGCTCTCCATCTGATGCATGGGGCGGGTACCCCGCAACTTGCCGATCTTGAGCCCTTTCTCGTTGCACAACGCGGCCAGATTATCGAGCTTGTCCCAGCGATCCTGATGGCCGGGAATAGGGTCATTGCTCAGCAGCACATAAGCGCTCTGGCGGTAGGGTGCCGAGAAGCGGGCATAGCTCTGGCGCTCCGGCAGTGGCAGGGCGGCCATCGCCACATCCAGCTGGCTGTGCTCCACCATATGCAGGGCTCGCGCCCAGGGGAGTTCACGAAATTTGGGGGTAAAGCCCGCCCGTTGCAAAATCTGGCGGGTCAGGCTGACATCCAGGCCATCGAGCTGCCCTTTGTCATCTATCTGGCTGAAGGGGGGCCAGTGACTCCAGGCCACCGTCAGGGACGGATCGGCCTGCAGCGTCGGGGCCAGTAGTAGTAACAGGCTCATCAGGGTAAGCCTGCGACCATGGGGAAGACATCGCGTGGTCATCGCTAAACCTCGTTATTTTGTTTTGTTATCCCGAGCCTCTGCCTGCCGCTCACCATGCCAGCGGGGGCAGATATTAAGTTGTCAGTTAATAGTGTGGTGCTTGTGCCACTGGTTAACGGGATTATTCGGGGGGCAGGAGGAGGCTTTTCTGTTCGTGCTGGGAGGAATGTCACATTTTTCTCGTTTATCCCGGACAACTCCGTTAGACTGCGCCTCTATTCTTTCCCCTTTGCTCTGCTCCCCGGGGAAATCGTTGTTTTCTCAATAGGCCCAGACTTGTGAGATGGCATCGGCTCAGCAGAGGAGCCCCACCACAACGTTATCCGGCGCCACTATCCCTAGCAGGTATCTATGAGTTTTACTTCCCTCGGTCTGTCCGAACCCTTGTTGCGTGCTGTTGCCGAGCAAGGCTACGACACCCCGTCTCCCATTCAGTTGCAAGCGATCCCCGCCGTTCTGGCTGGTCGTGACCTGATGGCGGCGGCCCAAACCGGGACCGGCAAGACCGCAGGCTTTACCCTGCCGATGCTGCAACGTCTGATGGAGAGCAAGCGCCGGGTTTCGCCCAACCGCATTCGTGCGCTGGTGCTGACCCCGACTCGCGAGCTGGCTGCCCAGGTGGGCGAGAGCGTGCGTAACTACGGCAAACACTTGCCGATGCGCAGCCACGTTGTCTTTGGCGGCGTCAGCATCAACCCGCAGATGATGGCAACTCGCCGTGGTCTGGACGTGCTGGTGGCCTGCCCTGGCCGACTGATGGACCTCTACAACCAGAACGCCGTCAAGTTCGACGAAGTCGAGATCCTGGTACTGGACGAAGCGGACCGCATGCTCGACATGGGCTTTATCCGCGACATCCGCAAGATCCTGGCACTGATGCCGAAACAGCGTCAGAACCTGCTGTTCTCTGCGACCTTTGCCGAAGAGATCCGCGAGCTGGCCACTGGCCTGCTCAACAACCCGGCGGTGATCGAAGTTGCCCCGCGCAACAGCACTGCCGAGCGTATCGAGCAGCTGGTGCACCCGTGCGACAAGGCCAACAAGATCGGCCTGCTGAGCCATCTGGTCACCAGCAACGATTGGCAGCAGGTACTGGTGTTCACCCGTACCAAGCACATGGCCAACCGCGTTGCTGAGACCCTCGACAAGACCGGTGTCAGTGCTGCCGCCATCCACGGCAACAAGAGCCAGGGTGCCCGTACTCGCGCGCTGGCCGGTTTCAAAGATGGTAGCGTCAAGGTACTGGTGGCGACTGACATCGCCGCCCGTGGTCTGGATATCGACAAGTTGCCGCAAGTGGTCAACTTCGAGCTGCCGAACGTGGCAGAAGACTACGTTCACCGTATCGGTCGTACTGGCCGTGCCGGTGCTGCCGGTCACGCCATCTCCCTGGTCGCTGCCGATGAAGGCAAGCTGATCAAGGCGATCGAGCGTCTGACCAAGCAGAACATCCCGTGTGAGCAGGTAGCTGGTTTTGAAGCCTCCCGCGAGACCCTGGACAACATCGCCCGTGGTATCGGCGCGCCGCTGCGCAAAGAGCCTCGTGATCCCAGTGAAGAGCGTCGTGCGCCCCGTCCGCAAGGTCAGCGTCAAGGTGCCGGTCGTACCTCTTCCGGTGCTAACGCCGGTGGCGCGCGTACCGGTAACGGTGGCAAGCCCAAGCCGCAAGGTGGCCAGCGTCCGGCTGATGGTGCTGGTAAACCGGCCCAAGCCCGTCGCCCCCGTCGCTCCACTCACAACCAGTAAGCGGCTCGGGAGCCTGGCTCCACCGCTGTTCGGTTGATGTAAAAAGCCCTGCCAATCTGGCAGGGCTTTTTGTTTTTGTCGCACATCAGCTGTTGGTCAGTGGTATCCGCCCTGCATATGGCAGCAGCCTTGCTACACCTGCGGTACGGGCCCTGTTCTGCTCGCGGGAGCAGGGGGGGGATGAGGGGAGGGGGAAGCACCCCCGTGCTTAACCGCAAAGAGAGAGGGAGGCCAAAGCCTCCCTCTCTCTTTTGCTGGCGTTCTTTAGGCCAGCAAAAATGCCATCAGATATCCACCTGCGAGCCCAGCTCAATCACTCGATTCGGCGGGATCTGAAACTGATCCGGGGCGCGCAGGGCGTTGCGTTGCAGCAGCATAAAGAGCTTGCCACGCAGGTAGAGGTACCAGGGGCGCTCCTTCATGATCAGCGACTCGTGGGCCATAAAGAACGAGGTCTCCAGCATCCGGCAGCTCAGCCCCTCGGCGTTGCAGCGCAGGAAGATATCCTCCACGTTGGGGGTCTCGCACCAGCCGTAGCTCGCCACCACCCGCCAGAAGGTGGGGGAGAGCTGCTCGATGCAGACCCGCCGCACATTGTGGACGTAAGGCACCTCTTCCACCCGCAGGGTGAGCAGGATGATCCGCTCGTGCAGCACCTTGTTGTGCTTGAGGTTGTGGAGCAGCGCATGGGGGATCACATTGACCACCCGCGACATATAGACCGCAGTGCCCGCCACCCGGGTCGGCGGGGATTTTTCCAGCGAGGCGATCATCGGCTCCAGCGAGTTGCCGTGCTCGTTCAAGCGGCGAATAAGCTGAAAACGCTCGCTCTTCCAGCTGGTCATCAGGGTGAACATCACCGCGCCCAGGGTGAGCGGTAGCCAGCCACCGGACCAGATCTTCGCCACGTTGGCGGCAAACAGCGGCACATCGATGGCCAGCAGCGCGGCGAGCAGGGCAGCGACCAGATAGCCGTTCCAGCCCCAGCTGTTTTTGGCCACCGAGCAGAACAGGATCGAGGTGAGCACCATGGTGCCGGTCACCGCGATGCCATAAGCGGCCGCCAGATTGCTGGATTGCTCGAAGCTCATGATCACAATCACCACCGAGATATAGAGCAGCCAGTTGATCACCGGAATATAGATCTGGCCAGATTCCAGTTCGGAGGTGTGAACGATGCGAATGGGTGAGAGATAACCGAGCCGCACCGCCTGTCGGGTGAGGGAAAATACCCCGGAGATCACCGCCTGCGAAGCAATCACCGTCGCCATGGTCGCCAGCACCAGCAGCGGCAGCAGCGCCCATTTCGGCGCGAGCAGGAAGAAGGGGTTGGCAATGGCGGCGGGGTTATCCAGCAGCAGCGCCCCTTGCCCGAAGTAGTTGAGCACCAGTGAGGGCAGCACCACCATAAACCAGGCGAGCCGGATCGGTTTTTTGCCAAAGTGACCCATATCGGCGTAGAGCGCCTCCACCCCGGTGATGGCCAGCACCACGGCGCCGAGGGCAAAGAAGGAGGCGCCCTGATAGGTCATAAAGAAGCGCACCGCCCAGACCGGGTTGAGTGCCGCCAGCACCTCGGGGTTGTGAAGGATGCTGCGCAGCCCAAGCAGCGCCAGCGTGGCAAACCAGATCAGCATGATGGGGGCAAACAGCTTGCCCACCATGGCGGTGCCATGTTTTTGAATGGCAAACAGCAGGGTCAGCACCAAGACCGAGAGAGGCACGATATAAGGGTCGAGGGAGGGGGCGACCAGCCGCAGCCCCTCGATGGCCGACATCACCGACATCGCCGGGGTGATCACCACCTCCCCATAGAAGAAGCTGCCGCCAATCAGCCCGAGGATGATCAGCAAGGGGACCAGCTTCTCTGGCGTATTGCGGGTGGCCAGCGACATCAGGGTGAGAATGCCCCCTTCACCGGCGTTGTCGGCCCGCATCACAAAAGAGAGGTACTTGACCGACACCACCAGGATCAGCAGCCAGAAGATCAGCGAAAGAAAACCGAGAATGGAGGCGGGTTCAACGCCAAACCCGAATTGCCCTGACAGGCACTCGCGCAGGGTGTAGAGCGGGCTGGTGCCGATATCGCCATAGACCACGCCAATCGCCGCCAGCATTACGCCGGACATGGCTTGTTGTTTATCACAGTTCATGAGTTCATCTTGTCAGTTTGATGTTTACACGTTTGCCAACGCACAGGGGCCCGAGATATCAGCAAAACAGTGATATTTAATCGGGATAGAATTAATGGCTTGCGATGGGAAAGGGGACTAACCGAATGGTGATCTGCTTGTCATGGAACACAGTCTGTTCATCTGTTGTTAAGCTTATAATGACACACACTCTGCGGGACTATGCTCAGTTATAAATAATCAAAAGTTCAATTTGAGTAAGAGAATTAATTATCCGGCGATTGAAACAGACCATGGTAAAGTGGATAACCGTTTGCTTTATCTGCAGATCTTTTTTGGCCGCTATTTTTTATCGAAGTGGCTGAAAAACAGACGATAAAATGCTGACCAATAAATGGATAGTACTGTGGGTAAATAGGCCGACATTGGGTGGCAATAGAGTCTTTATTTGATATGTGAGAGGGAAGGGATGACGGGAACGTAAAGTGGCCGCCACAACAGCAGCCACTATCAAGTAAAGCGAGAGTGGATATATAGGTAGGGTGCAATGAACGAAGTGAATTGCACCATTGATAAACAACAACGATAGAGGTGCAATGCGCTACGCTTATTGCACCGCTACAACTAATTAATTACTGGCAAGATGGCGATGAGGTTGGATAGCTAAGCGTGAGAAGTTTAATGTAAAAGTGGCCATAAATTAAATGGCCACTCAAGCTAACTATGCTCATATATTAAAAGGAGTTATGCATTTTCTTCCCATAAATATATAGAATTTGAAGAGTACCATACTAGAGTGTTTTCTTTACATATCAGCAAAAATATCATTTCCTCCAGAAAAGATAGAAGATAATCTTCTAGTAAAAGTTTACATCCGTAGGGGTATTTTTCACTTGATATGTGCAGCTCTGTTTCCTTGTTGTGAACTATTGAACATCTAATAAAATACACTAATCTAGCGATAAAATCGTAATAGTTGCCTAGGTTAACCTTGTCAAGATCATTAATTGATAATGATTGCAAAAAACTATTGATGTTTGCAATGTCGTCGGCTTGTTTGGTTTGTACGAACTGCTGCCACCCATTAAAGGCAAAGTTTTTAAACTCCTGGCCATTGAAATTAAGAGAAAATGTTTTTTTGAATAAATTGCTTAAAGCCTTTTTTTCATCCATGTCTATAGATTTATAAAGCCTTTTAAAGTCTCTAATTGAAAACATTGCGCCTGTAGATGCTCTTTCTAAGCCGACAATAGGTTCTCTATACATAAAGTTTTCAATTATATGAAACATGGAAAGATATTTCGACAAAATATCTTTCCGATTATTATACTCACCTAATATACCTATTACATCTTGAAATTGTAAATATGATTGGCTAGGGCAAAAATTATTTATAGATGAATTTGATGGTTTTTTAGTATATTCCAGAGGCTGAACTGTAATTAATCCAGATGATGCCATATGCATTTTTAATAATGCGGAAACATTATTTTTTCTCACTCCTGCATCATGGTGTATTTTGGAATAAAATATTAATTGCTGATCGTTTGAGAAATCAATTTCTGTTGCAGCTTGCAACAATGCATACCAGCACTCAATGTTTGTTCTATATTGAACTAATCGAGTTATAGATTCGGTGGCGGTAGGTGTAAACCATATCACCACCTTCTCTAAATCGGTATTTTGAGTTATATATGCCGGTTCATTAAATGAAAAGTCAACATCACTATGATATAGTTCCAAGGCTACATCATCGTTTTGTATTTGAATTGCATTTTGTGAAATGACTTTTGAGATGCTGATAATGTAGACTATTTTAGATATAGAAAAGCCAGGAAAATCTTGAAATTCCGTTGAAAAACTATTCATTATGGCAAGTAAAGCATCATAGCCTTGATAAGGCTCTAAAGTTCTTTTATTCTGTAATAGCGTAACCTTTTCCGAACCAAGTGAGCGGATAAAATCATCAAGCATATTCTGCTTTGACTCGGATAATGTATCATAATAAGCTTCTAATATTCCATTGGGATCGTCACAAATATTTGATATAGAATCAATTAAAGGTTTAAATAAAGCATCTAATTTTCTCATTTGTTTTCTCCTGAGAAAATCTGACTCCAGTTGATATTTTGTTCCATCTCCGATGAGATCAGGTTTAAAACGCCTTGATATATATTTCTTTTGTTTATATTTCCTATATTAACCTTTGCAAGGTCAACACTGTTCCTGCTGACTTCATAGTCCGTTAACTGCATTTTTTCAAAGTTATCGGATAATCTTTCTACAATTTCGGCAAGCTCACTAGAGTCTTTCGCATAACTTCCAATGGCAGAAAATAGTGATACTAATGATACTTCTCT
Source organism: Aeromonas sp. EERV15 (assembly GCF_900079845.1). NCBI lineage: Bacteria > Pseudomonadati > Pseudomonadota > Gammaproteobacteria > Aeromonadales > Aeromonadaceae > Aeromonas > Aeromonas sp. EERV15. The sequence goes on from NZ_FKKY02000017.1 coordinate 63,675, forward strand.
TCCAATCCACTGAATACCTATGTCACCAAATTCTCGTTCAGCAGCAAGGTCCATTTTGTATATAGATTGAATAAAACACTCTAGAAAAGAATAAGAAAAAAGTTCTGACATTTCATTGAGTCTTTTATCATCGTCTTGGAACTTTGATATGAAATCGGTGTTTGTTGATATTGGTTTGCCCTCAATGAATGAAATGAGAGAGGAAATCAAATGAGAAAAGTGATATGACCCTACAGTTCTATGCTTACTAAAAGTAGCACTAGACGATTCTTTCTCTCGTATAATAGAGATATTCCCACGCTTTACATGTTCAAATATTGGAAGCAGATTTTGAAAAAGAAGTTCCAATTGGTGTTTTATGTTTACAGGTTTGTGGCCAGCATTTAAAACCAACATCTTTTTTACTTCATCGTCTGGAGATAAGTTATTCCAGAGTTCAAACCACTGATAGTTTTGAGAAAAGCATTTATTTAATTCTTCTTCTCCAAATGAGTCATAGTATTTTTTTATAGCCATAAAAATATAGCCAGACGAACCGATAGCAGATAATTCATATTGAAATTTTCGTTTTAATTTGAAATCACTTATATCATGTTCAATATCGTGAAGTTTACTTAGAAAGAGATTCTTTGTGTCGAATATAACTTTCAATCTATGAGAACGTTGTAAACCATCCAGAATTTTAAAGTTTCCAATAACACCTGACTCAATAGCCTCATCAGTGATTAATGTTATAGATGGAATATGACCTTTTCTAAGAACCGTATGCACAAGTCTATCTAAATATGAATTATTTACAATAGCTCGTTGTATTTCATAGTTATCGTAATCTGAGGGTATGTTCTTAATGTACTCATCAAGTGAGGTGCTAATAAGGAAACAGTTGCACCGCTCCTCAGTTTTTTTATCTAAAATATTAAATTTCATATTTCCCCCGAGACTGTAATTTTAAAAAAATGCTGTTAATTTAAGCGTGAGGTGAAAACGTGTGCATTTCAGTGACATCATTAGATGAATATTTATACATGATTTATCAAGTTCAGTATCTCACATCTATGTATCAAACTTGGTTGCCAAGTGAGACATAATAACCGGACAGGTGAAAAACTGAAGAGGCAGGATCTGAAAACCTGCTCTGGCTCAATAAATCAATCAATAAGTGGCCCACTTTTGTTCGGTTTGGCTTGATGCTGATGGGATGTCTCTATCGTAAAACCAAACAATCAGCCACTCCGGCATCCATCTCTGATGGTGCCGTTTATCTACCCGATAATCCGTTGGGGCAGGGAGTTGTCAGCCGGTGTCGAGCTCGTCACTTTTGTCGTGTCGATCACAGTTCTGCGGGGGGCTCGTCATCGTCACCAGTCCGAAAATTTCACGTTCCCATTCTGATTACCCCTTTATTTTCAGTGTCTTGCGAATTTTATTTCGCTCACTCCCATTTTTGGTCTGATAAATGCTTTGTGGGTGAGCCGGCTGTATCGTCGCTGTGCGAGTGTGGGCCCCCCGGGGTTGGCACTTGGCCACGCCGGGCGATGCCAGTGCGGCAGTAACGAAACATTTAGGATCCCTCTCTATGAACAGCTTCGTGATTGCAGATCCCAGTCTTTGTATTGGGTGTCGTACCTGTGAGGTGGCCTGCGCCGTTTCACACCAGTCAACGTCCTGCACGGGTACCGTTGAGCGGGAGGGCGGCCTGCGTCTTGCCATCGAGGATGGACATCTGGTCTCCAAGGACAGCTATTTCCAGCCGCGCCTGAAGGTGATCGTCGGCAGCAAGGTGACCACGCCGGTGCTCTGCCGCCAGTGTGAAGACAAGCCGTGCGCCGTGGCCTGCCCCAACAATGCCATCGTGACCGAAGATGGCTGCATCAAGGTGTTGCAGGAGCGCTGCATCGGCTGCAAATCCTGCGTGGTGGCCTGTCCTTACGGTGCCATGGCGGTGGTGGTGAAAGAGGTGGCGCCCGCTGCCGGTGCGCTGTTCAAGCGCCCGCAGACCAAGGCGCAAGCCTTGAAGTGCGATCTCTGCCGTCACCGTGAAGCGGGCCCGGCCTGTGTCGAGGTGTGCCCGACCCAGGCGCTGCGTCTGGTGACCCCGGAGTCCCTCGGTGAGTTGAATCGCCAGAAGCAGCTGGCCAGTGCCGAGGCGATGGCGGTCTGCCAGCGCCAGCCGGTGTTGGCACAGGGTTGAGGCATCAGAGTGGCGTGCGCATTTGGCCCTTGCTGGCTGGGCGCCGTCTCTCAGCCGTTTCTTGTTAAAGGCCTTTTAGCGTTAACCGCCTTTTACCGTTAACAAACAAGAGTGTGAGTCATGAAAAAAGTCATTACCGTCTGCCCCTATTGCGGCACCGGTTGCAAGATCAACCTGCTGGTTGAAAACGACAAGGTGGTGGGGGCCGAAGGCGCCAACGGCCGGACCAACGAGGGGCAGCTCTGCCTCAAGGGTTATTACGGTTGGGATTTCTTGAACGACACCAACCTGCTGACCCCCCGTCTCAAGAGCCCGATGATCCGCCGCGAGCGTGGTGGCAAGCTCGAATCCGTCTCCTGGGATGAGGCGATCGACTTTGCCAGCAGCCGTCTGGCGGCCATCAAGGCGACCTACGGTGCCGACGCTATCATGACCACCGGCTCGGCCCGTGGCCCTGGCAACGAAGCCAACTATGTGATGCAGAAATTTGCCCGCGCAGTGCTGGGGACGAACAACGTCGACCACTGCGCGAGGGTGTGACACGCACCCTCAGTCTCCGGTCTGGAGACAACTGTAGGCAACGGCGCCATGAGCAACGCCATTCCCGAAATTCAAGAGACCAAGTGCCTGCTGGTGTTTGGTTACAACGCTGCTGACTCTCACCCCATCGTGGCCCGCCATATCCTCAAGGCGAAGGCAAACGGGGCCAAGGTGATTGTGTGTGATCCCCGCATGGTGGAGACCGCCCGCATCGCCGATCAGTGGCTGCCGCTCAAAAACGGTTCCAACATGGCGCTGGTTAACGCTTTCGCCAACGTGTTGATCAGTGAAGGGCTCTATAACAAGGAGTTCGTCGCCAACTACACCGAAGGGTTTGACACCTTCAAGACCACGGTCGCCAAGTACACCCCGGAATATGTCGAGGGGATCACTGGCCTCAAAGCCGCCGATATCCGCGCCGCCATTCGCACCTACGCCGCGTCGCCTGCTTCCATGATCCTGTGGGGCATGGGGGTGACTCAATACGGTCAGGCAGTGGATGTGGTCAAGGGGCTGGCTGGTCTGGCGCTGCTGACTGGCAACTTCGGTCGCCGTGGCACCGGCTGCGGTCCGGTGCGCGGGCAGAATAACGTGCAGGGCACCTGCGACATGGGGATGCTGCCGCACCAGTTCCCGGGTTATCAGTCGGTGAGCGACCCCGAGATCAGCGCCAAGTTTGCCAAGGCGTGGGGCGTGCCGTCGCTTTCCCAGAAGCCCGGCTATCGTCTGACCGAGCTTGGCCACAAGGTGGAGGAGGGCAAGTGCAAGGCCTTCTACATCTTTGGTGAAGATCCGGCGCAGACCGAGGCCGATCTGGCCCAGTTCCGCCGCACCTTGGGCGGCATGGATCTGGTGATCGTGCAGGATATCTTCATGACCCAGACCGCCGAGATGGCGGATGTCATTTTGCCCGCCACCAGTTGGGGCGAGCACGAGGGGGTTTACAGCTCGGCAGATCGCGGCTTCCAACGCTTCTACAAGGCGGTGACACCGCCCGAGAACGTCAAGCCAGACTGGGTAATCTTCTCGCTGATGGCCACCGCCATGGGGTATCCCATGGAGTATCGCGATACCCAACAGATCTGGGACGAGATGCGCGCCCTCTGCCCGCTCTATACCGGGGTCAGCTACGACAAGATAGCGGATCTCAAGAGCGTGCAGTGGCCTTGTCCGACCGAGGATCACCCGGGCACCAGCACCCTGTTCGAGGGGAATGTGTTCACTACCCCGAGCGGCAAGGGTCAGCTGATTGCCGCCGAGTGGCGGGCGCCGCTGGAGCAACCCTGTGCCGAGTATCCGCTGGTGCTCTCCACCGTGCGGGAGGTTGGGCACTACTCCTGCCGCTCTATGACCGGTAACTGTTCGGCGCTGCAGACCCTGGCCGATGAGCCGGGCTATGTGCAGATCCACCCGAGCGATGCGCAAAAGCTTGGGGTGAAGGATCAGGCGCTGGTGTGGATCTCGTCGCGGCGCGGCAAGGTGATCACCCGGGCCAACTACAACGATCGGGTCAACGCCGGTGTGGTCTATATGACCTATCAGTGGTGGATCGGGGCCTGTAACGAGCTGACCATCGAGCACCTTGATCCGGTCTCCTACACCCCTGAGTACAAGTACTGTGCGGTGAAGATTGAGCGTATTGAAGGTCAGGCTGAGGCGGAAGTGTACGTCCAGACTGAATACAGTGCGCTCAAGGCGAAATTGCGCAGCGCCGCCAAAGGGTAATCATCGTTAAATAAAGTGGATCCAGGCTCTGTTTACAGGGCCGGGATCCCCTCATCCTTTTTTCAGCTGGCAGGTGTCCACCATGAGCCGTGAATTAACTATCTCGTTCGGGATTTTTTATGTTTCAGCCTATTTGCTGGCAATGTTATTAGGGATGGGGTGTTACCTCTGGTACGACGAATTGATATTTCTGCTGGGCTTTGGTTTCTTCGGCTGTTTTATCGCCGCGCGCATCGCCATGGGCGCTGTGCTGGCGGCCCTGAGCGTGCAGTTGGCCTGGCTCGTTGCCTTCCTCTCCACCACGCTGGTGAATACCCTGCTGCTGGGCCTTTGTGCCCTGGTGGTCTATCTGACCAATCAGGCGGTGTCGGCAGATATATCACAACATATCAGTTGGTTATTGGTGGCGTTTCAGCTGCTATCCGCTGGCTTTATTTTCGGTGGACTCAAGTTCCATCCGGGCAATATTGGAAAATCAATTTTCGAACAAATCGGTAGTAAGGAGTCAAATATATGAAACGTATTGAAGAGCAAGCGCAACTGCTGGATCTGGAGTATCAGGGCATCGCCCTGCTGTTTGACCAGTTTTGCCAGCGGGCGGGAACACTCGCCAAGCAATACAAGTTCTTTAACTGGCCCGATTATGAGGACTCCCCACCACTGTGTCGGGCTTTCACCCTGTTGGGGGAGATGCGCGAGCTCAGACTCTCTTGTCAGTCAGGTGAGCGGGGAGAACTCAACGGTATCATCCAGATTGTCGATGAAACCGGGCAGGTGCAGGCCAGCCAGGCTTATCGGGCCGATGGCCGTTTGCTGCAGGCAACGGGCCGATTTCTCGATAATCCGCCCGAGCTGCTACTCAAATTGATGCTTGACGCCGTCTGGCAGCACAACCCTGTCGCAGGGCAACAACTCATCGCCAATGAGTGCCACTGACAACATTAACTCGATGATGCCGATATGCACCTTGTTGCAGGGATGACACGGGATCTCGTTAGTCAGAGGAACTGTCATCGGGTTCGGGAGACTCAAGACCCGCATTCGGACGAAGGATGGCGTATTCATGGCGGAATATCAGATGGTTGGCTTGGTGCGGGCTCGCGACAACCCGTGACAAAAGGTGGCTGAAAATGACAGCCCACTGGCGATAACGGATCCGCGCTGAGTGGATCGGCGAATAAACGTGTGGAAGGCATCGACCCGCAGCCATAAGCCCACTTATTTGCCCCCATGGTTGTATTGAAAATAGGGCTACCTTATGATTCAACGCTCAATACAATGCTATTCCAATGAGTATTGATTTTTATGATTAAACGTTAATGGACTACGTGTTTTATTGCGACATCTGACGGAGCGCCCCGTCCTTGCTGATGTTTTTCCTGCCTAGCTGTAACGTGAGACCAGAATGCTAAATGTGAGTGCCATTCCTCTGGACGACATCTCTCCCATCTGGGACGACGGTTTCCTCCTGCTCTCCAAATCTCTCTTGTCGGCCGTGACGCTCGATGATTTTATCAACAAACTCAATAAGATAGATGCCAGCTTCGGCGGTGTGACCCGGGTCAATCTGATCCTCAATATGGGCACGAGCGAGGAGGCCACTTTCTGTTTTATGGGGGCGATCGGCCCAAAGCACCTGGTCTTCCCCAAAGCAGAGCTCCATGTTTTCCCTCGTCCTACCCGGGAAACCCAGGAGCAAGCCATCGTGCTTGCTGCCGCCCGTTTTGAGAACCGCTGCCCCGCCCTCGATGCAGAAGGGATTTATGCCGGGCTGCGCTCCTACTGCCAGCTCCCCATTACCACTGCCCGCAGCCATCTTGGTGGGGTCGAGTTTATCAACACCCGGCTCGACAACTTCACCATGGAGACGCTGGCAAAACTGACCCAGCTGGCGGCCATCGTGGCCATTGCGCTGGAAAACGTGCTCGACAAGGAGCGCACCCTGGAGCAGGCCAACTCCCTGCGCCTTGAACGGGACAGCTGCAAAATTCTGGTGGATGTCACCAATGCGGTGATCAAACTGGTGCGCATCGCCGAGCTGCCCAAGAGTCTCTTTACCATCCTGCAGCACCACTTCGCCATCAGCAGCTTATGTCTGGCCGAGTACAACGCTACTTCCGACAGTTTCAAAAGCTATCTGGCTAACAGCGAGCACAGTGAGCAGCCGGGTATCATCGATCACTCCTGTTTCGAGCAGAAGTGCCTGCAAGGGGCGCTCGGCCACAGCGAGCCGTTTTTCGTCTATCGCGATCACGGTCACGGCTGCAGCAATCGCTGCCGCTTTACCTCCCAGATCCTGCCGCCGGAAGCTGAGAGCTCCTGCATCTTGCCGCTGCGCTATCGGGGCAACCTGCTGGGGGTGTTGATCCTCTCCCACCCGAACGCCGATTTTTTTGCCGATATCGATATCTCTCTGCTGGAGCAGGTGGCGGCGCGCACGGCGATTGCCATGAACAACGTGCAGGCGCAGCAGGAGATCTCCAACACCAACGGTGCCAAAGAGAAGACCATTCGCATCAACGAGCCGCAGATGCAGGGAGAGTTCCCCCACATCATCTACCAGAGCGCGGTGATGGAGAGTGTGCTGGAGAAGCTGCGGCTGGTGGCCGAGAGCGACAGTACCGTGTTGATCCTTGGCGAGACCGGCACTGGCAAGGAGCTGATCGCTCAGGCCATTCATCAACTGAGCGACCGCCGCGACCACGAGATGGTGAAGGTTAACTGCGCCGCCATTCCCACCGGTCTTATCGAGAGCGATCTGTTTGGCCACGAGAAGGGGGCCTTTACCGGCGCCCTGACCCAGCGCATCGGTCGCTTCGAGCGGGCCCACAAGGGCACCCTGTTCCTCGACGAAGTGGGGGATATGCCGCTGGATCTGCAGCCCAAACTGCTGCGGGTATTGCAGGAGCACGAGCTGGAGCGGGTGGGTAACAGCAACCCCATCGCGGTGGATGTGCGGCTGGTAGCCGCTACCAATTGCGATCTGCTCTCCATGGTCAAGAACAAGCGCTTTCGAAGCGACCTTTACTACCGGCTCAACGTCTTTCCCATCGAGCTGCCGCCCCTGCGCGAGCGGCGCGAAGACATTCCGTTACTGGTCAATTTCTTTATCAAGAAGATCGCCAAGCGGATGCGCCGCACCATCACCTCGATCCCCGCCGATGCCATGAAGATGCTGGTGTCGCTGCCCTGGTACGGCAATATCCGCGAGCTGGAGAACGTCATCGAACGCGCCGTGGTGATGACCCGTGGCCATGTGCTCAACCTCTCGCCGGACGAGCTGATGCCCCTCAAGGGCTACCACAAGATTGAGACCCTGGTCTATGACGAGCCCACCTCGTCGCTGTTTGCCAACGAGGCCCCCCATGATGAGCGCGAGGCGATCATCGCCGCCCTGCGCGACAGCAACGGCATCGTGGCCGGTGAGCGGGGGGCTGCCACTCGCCTTGGCATGAAGCGCACCACATTGCTCTCCAAGATGAAGCGGCTCGGCATCTCGGCCCGGGATCCCGAGATCATCGATGGGGTCACACCATGAGTAGCGGATCAGATGCCGCCCTGCCGGAGTTGAAACCTGAGCAGAGCGAGCTGGCCCGCTGCGCCATCCATCGTGAGGTGGTGCACTACCGCGCCGATATGGTAACCAGCGACAGCGAGATGGAGCTGCCCTCCGAGACGCCGGTGGCGCTGGTCTACAACGGCATCGTCCACAGCGTGATGATGTGTTCAGCCTCCGATCTGGAGGATTTCGCCATCGGGTTTTCCTTATCCGAGGGGATCATCGACAGCCTGCTCGATATCCACGACATCGAGCAGATCGACGGCTGTCAGGGGATTGAGCTGCATATCACTTTGGCCAACCGCTGCGTCCACCGCCTCAAAGAGAAGCGGCGCACCATGGCGGGCCGCACCGGCTGCGGCATCTGCGGCAGCGAGAGTCTGGAGCAGGTGATCCGCAGCCAGCCAAGGCTACCCGACAGCCAGCGTCTGGCGGTGGGCCATATCGACAAGGTGCTGACCGCGCTGCGCCCACTCCAGCTGCTGGGCCAGCGCACCGGCGCCACCCATGCGGCGGTGCATCTTGATGGAGAGGGCAATATTCTCGCCATCCGTGAGGATGTAGGGCGCCATATTGCGTTGGACAAGCTGGTGGGCCATCTGCAGCGCAGCGGTCGGCGGGATGGCGCCATTCTGGTGACCAGCCGCGCCAGCTTCGAGATGGTGCAAAAGTGCGCCAGCGCCGGGGTAGAGATCTTGCTCGCTATCTCGGCGGCCACTGAACTGGCGGTCGAGCGGGCCGAGCAGACCGGGCTGACGCTGGTGGGCTTTTGCCGCCCCGGGCGGGCCGAGATCTACAGCGGCTGCCAGCGTATTGTGCTGGCGTGACTGTCGGGGGCGCATGGTAAGGGCGCAGCGGGCCCGATATGCCCGCCGCGCAGTGTGCGTCAGTTGGCCATCCGGTCATGACCACCCGGTGCGAGTCAGGAAAAGAGAATGCAAAAAGCCCGCTCAATTGAGCGGGCTTTTTAGAATTTGGTGCGTCCTAGTGGATTCGAACCACCGACCCCCACCATGTCAAGGTGATGCTCTAACCAACTGAGCTAAGGACGCAGGGTGCGCAATGCGACTTTTACTGCTTTGCCTTTTACCGCTTTGCAGGGGAGTGGTGGGTTTAATTGGATTCGAACCAACGACCCCTACCATGTCAAGGTAGTGCTCTAACCAACTGAGCTATAAACCCACATCTGGAATATCTGCAAAACGTTCAAACTGAATGGTGCGTCCTAGTGGATTCGAACCACCGACCCCCACCATGTCAAGGTGATGCTCTAACCAACTGAGCTAAGGACGCATAAACAGTGTTCTGTGATGGTGCGTCCTAGTGGATTCGAACCACCGACCCCCACCATGTCAAGGTGGTGCTCTAACCAACTGAGCTAAGGACGCATCACAGATAAAGTGGTGGGTTTAATTGGATTCGAACCAACGACCCCTACCATGTCAAGGTAGTGCTCTAACCAACTGAGCTATAAACCCACTCGATGAACCGAGCAAATGCCCGTTTCATATCACCAGCATTGCTGGTGTGGTCGGCATACTACCCATGCCCCCCAAGGCTGTCAACAGGCCATATGCACAAAGGAGACTGTTTGCCCAGTTCTTGCGCAGCCTGTTGATTTTGCAGGCGTGTTGTCGCTTGCCAAGCCCTGTTACTGGGCCCGTGACAGGGTTGTGCAGGCCTCCGGAGTGGCGAAGCGGCCATAGATATGGCGCAATCTCGCCCCCAGCATCAGGGCGGCACTGGTGAGGCCGACGATAAAGCCGATCCAGAAACCTTGTGGTCCCATTCGTGGTACCAGCCAGTCGGTCAGTCCCAGGATCATGCCGGTGGGCAGCCCCAGACCCCAGTAGGCGACGATGGTGACGTAGAAGACCGCCTGGGTATCCTTGTAACCGCGCAGTGCGGCAGCCGCAACCACCTGCACCGAGTCGGAGAGCTGGTAGATGGCTGCGAAGAACAGCAAGGTGGCCGCCAGGGTGATCACTTGTTGGTCATCGGTATAGATGCTGGCGATCTGCTCCCGTAGCAGCACGGTCACCGCCGCGGTGAGTGCCGCGACACTCACCCCCAGCAGCAGACCGGTGCGGGCCGCCACCCGGGCGTGATGGGGTTGACCTTCACCTATGCTGTGGCCGACCCGGATGGTGACCCCCACCCCGATAGAGAGCGGCAGCATAAACACCAGACTGGAAAAGTTCAGGGCAATCTGGTGGCTGGCCACGATTTCAGCGCCGAACGGTGCCAGCATCAGCGCCACCACGGCAAACAGGGTCACCTCGCAGAAGATCGCCATGGCGATGGGGAACCCCAAGCGAAACAGCCGCCAGATCCGGCTGCCATTGGGGCGAACCAGCTGGGAGAAGAGACGGATCTTGCTGAAGTGAGGGGAGAGTTTCACATAGAGGATCATCGCCAGCAGCATGGCCCACAGCACGAGGGCCGTCGCCACACCACAACCCACCCCGCCCAGTTTCGGCATGCCGAAGTGGCCGTGAATGAAGATGTAGTTGGCAGGAATATTGACCGCCAACCCGACAAAGCCGATCACCATGGTGGGCATGGTGTGGGAGAGCCCCTCGCTAAAGTTGCGCAGCACCTGGAACATCGCAAAGGCGGGCAGGCCCCACAGGATAGCGTGCAGATAACCCGTCGTTTTGGCCGCCATCACTGGGTCCACATTCATATGTGCCAACGCCAGCGGGCTGTAGTAGAGGGCGATCATCGCCAGCGGCGTCACCATCAAGGCGAGCCAGAAGCCCTGATGCACCGCCGGGCGGATCTCGTCTCGCTTACGGGCGCCATTGAGCTGGGAGACGATAGGCGTCAGCGCCATGATGATCCCCTGCACCAGCAAAATGATCGGTAACCAGAAGCTGGACGCCACGGAGACCGCTGCCAGATCCACTGCGCTGACCTGACCTGCCATCACGGTGTCGACGAAGTTCATGGCGACCTGAGCCACTTGAGCGACCAGAATGGGGCTGGCTAAACGAACGAGCTGCTTCGCCTCGGACCAATAACGTTGCACTGACACCTCCGAGTGGATCAGATTAGAGTAAAAAAAGAGCGGAAATCGGGAAGATCCTTTGCACGTTCGGACGAAGGTGCAAAGGGGGGGAGGCATTCTAGCCTGAAATTCATCCAGGACGAAATAGTTGCCGCCCCCGAGGGCAGGATCAGGCGTCTTCGTGATCGCTGATCAGCAGGTTGGCGGCGGCATAGGCGGCTTGTTCACGCAGATCTGCGGGCACCCGCTCGTCGGTGGCAACCGCATTGAGGGCGCGGATGGTGGCGGCAATGGCATTAGGAACATAGCCCTGCTCACCGGAACCAATCTGGTTATAGGCGATGCGGATCGCTTCGCAACATTGATATACCTGCATTTCTTTTTCCTTGTTAACCCTGATTTGAACGGCGTCACTATAGCGATCGGGCGCAAGCTTGTCAGCCTGTACCCTTGTCTCACCCTCTGCCCGAGGTTAACCTGCCCTTTTTGCTGTAGCAGGAGACGAGAGATGTTCACTGGCATAGTGCAGGGGACCGCCGAACTGGTGGCCATCGAGGAGCAATCCAACTTCCGTACCCATGTGATCCGCATGCCTAACCCGGCGTGGGGGGAAGGGTTGGCCCTGGGTGCCTCGGTTGCCCACAACGGCTGCTGCTTGACCGTCACCCGGGTCGAGGGGGATCTGGTCAGCTTCGATCTGATGCAGGAGACCCTGCGCCTCACCAACCTTGGCTTGTTGCAGGTGTGGGACAAGGTCAATGTGGAGCGGGCTGCCCGCTTTGGCGACGAGATCGGCGGGCACGCCATGTCCGGCCATATCATCGGCATGGCAGAGGTCACTTGTGTGATCGACACCCCCAACAACCGTCAGGTGTGGTATCGCCTTGCCCCCGCGCTGATGAAATATGTGCTGACCAAGGGATACATCGGTATTGATGGTATTAGTCTGACTATCGGCGAGGTGCGCGAGGGGGAGTTTTGCGTTCACCTGATCCCCGAGACCCTGGCCCGCACCAACCTCGGTTTGGTCAAGGCTGGCTGGCAGACCAATATCGAGATCGATCCCCGGACCCAGGCCATTGTCGATACGGTAGAACGGGTGTTGGCGGCCCGTGCAGACGCATAACGCTCACTGCGATTGCGGTTATCACGCAAACAACAAGGACCTGCACCATGCAGGCCCTTGTTGATTTTTAGGCTTGTTCCATTGCCCCTAACAGCCGCTCGGCGGGTTATGACTCACAACTAAAACAGTTGCTCGGCTGGTTATGACTCGCAACTAAAACAGTTGCTCGTCGTCGGCATCCACAAACAGTTGCAGGCAGTCGCGGACTTCGTCGCGGTGAAGCCGCAGGTGGATCGGATTACAACAGGCCATGCAATCCTCATAGAACTCTTGATCACCCTGGCTGGCATCCAGCTCGACACGGGTATGGTGGCCGCAGTGGGGGCAGACGATGCGCTTACTGGTGTACTCGATCATGATAACCTCCTCGGGCCCTGGGGCCGCTTATCTACCCTGATTCTAGTCGGGCTGAAGAGAGTTAACCGAGAGCAAACGCACGTTTATGACAGAGATCAAACCAGAGCGATGGCAAGGCCCAACCGGTTGGGCGGGTCGTTCGCGATAGGGGCCATCTGGTTGCGGAACTCGGGTGACAAGAGGGGGATTGCCAGCGGTTGTTTGGCAATAACAGGGGGCTGGATGCCCCCTGCGAGTAGGAGAAAGCGTACGCAACGGGGCGTCGGGAGGCGTTACTTGACCCAGCTGGCCAGTATTTCAGCATTGAGCTCGGCTAGCGAGCTGAGCTGGTAGTTGGCGATGGCAAGGCGTGGGTCGCCGACTAAAGCAGGATCCGGCACGATCAGTGCTGTCATGGAGGCCGCCTTGGCCGCCAGCAGACCGGTAAAGCTGTCTTCAATGGCCAGACATTGCACTGGTTCTACCCCCAGTTTCTCGGCCGCATGGATATAGACATCCGGATGCGGCTTGCCGAAACGCTCGATTTCCGCGGAGTGAACCGCCATAAAGCGATCGCGGATGCCGAGTTTGCCGAGCACCGCTTCTACCATGGCAAACGGGGAAGAGGTCGCCAGACCCACTTTCAGCCCGCGCGCCTCGATAAGATCGAGTGCCTCCAGCACGCCAGCCTTGGCTTGACCTTCACTCAGAATGAGGGCATTGACTCGATCCAGAATGCGCTGCACCACCTCTTCCTGAGTCGGGCCGCTCCACGGGCGCTGCCGATACCAGTGGGCGACCAGCTGATCGATGCGCACGCCTATGGTCGATTCACAGTCCTCGACCGTGTGGGGGTGACCCAGCTCTGAGAAGACGGCGATCTGGGCCTGTTGCCAACAGGGTTCCGAGTCGATCAGAACACCATCCATATCGAAGATCACGGCAGCTAACATCTTGTACTCCTGACAAATTTGAAGAGGGGATTATAAGCCTGACGGGCAAATGCAAAAGGGGCATTGCCATGCCCCTTGCGCCCGATCACATCGGCAAACGTTTGTTTTGCTGTGGCAAAAAAGCCCTTAGAAAACAACCTCTACCTTGGCGGCCACCGTTTTGGCGTGTGCCACCGCATCCGGACAATCCTGTGCGCGAGCCAGCGCCACGCCGAGACGACGGCGACCGGCGATCTCCGGTTTGCCAAACAGCCGCAGCTGGGCACCCGGTACCAGCGCCAATGCCTCGCCAATCCCCTGATAGCGGATATTCTGGCTGTGCCCTTCGCGCAGTACCACGGCGGAGGCGCTCGGCCCATACTGGGTGATGGTGCCGACCGGCAGCCCCAGAATGGCGCGCACGTGCAGGGCGAACTCGGAGAGATCCTGGGAGATCAGGGTCACCATGCCGGTATCGTGGGGACGCGGCGAGACTTCGCTGAACCACACTTCATCGCCTTTTATAAAGAGCTCGACTCCGAACAGGCCGTAACCACCGAGGGCCTCGACCACCTTGGCCGCTACCTCTTTGGAGCGGGCCAGCGCCAGCTCGCTCATCACCTGTGGCTGCCAGGATTCGCGGTAGTCGCCATCTTCCTGACGGTGGCCGATCGGCTCGCAGAAGTGAATGCCATCGACGGCGCGTACCGTGAGCAGGGTGATTTCGTACTCGAAGGGAACGAAGCCCTCGACGATCACCTTGCCACGGCCGGCGCGGCCACCCTCCTGGGCGTAGGTCCAGCTCTCATCCAGCTTGACGAGATCGCGCAGTACGCTCTGTCCCTTGCCGGACGAACTCATCACCGGTTTCACCACGCAGGGCAGGCCGATAGCCTCGACGGCGGCGACAAACTCCTCCTTGCTTTGGGCAAAGCGGTAGGGTGAGGTGGGCAGACCCAGGGTCTCGGCGGCGAGGCGGCGGATCCCTTCCCGGTTCATGGTGAGCTGGGTAGCGCGGGCGTTAGGCACTACCTTGACCCCTTCTTGCTCAAGGGCAGCCAGGGTATCGGTGGCAATCGCTTCAATCTCGGGGATGATGAGGTCGGGTTTAACCTCGGCAACCAGGGCACGCAGGGCGTTGCCATCGAGCATGTCCAGCACGTGGGCGGCATGGGCCACCTGCATGGCGGGGGCATTGGGGTAGCGGTCGGCGGCGATCACTTCGATGCCGAACCGTTGCAACTCGATGGCGACCTCCTTGCCAAGTTCGCCGGAGCCCAGCAGCAGGGCACGGGTGGCGCCGGGGCGGGTTGCGGTTCCAAACATACGATCTCTCCTGATGTCGATGGTCACTGTTGATGGCCGCTATTGCACAGGTGATTGCGGGAATAGCGGGCAAAAAAAGAGGCACGCATGGCGTACCTCAGGAAACGGGTTTGTGAGCGCGCTGCTCCAGATGGGTCAGCAAGGTAATGGCGCCGATGATGATGGCGGCGCCCAGCCACAGACGGCCAGGGGGCGCCCAGCCAAATACCAGCCAGCCCGCTAGCACGTTCATTGGCAGCTTGGCAAAATCGAAAGGCTGCACGAAGGAGGCCTCCGCCACGCTGTAGGCGCGAGCGATGGACATGTGCGCGAGTGCCGACAGAATGCCCGCTGCCGCCAGCAGCAGCCATTGTGGCTCGGTGGGCCACTGCCACTCTGGCAGCGCCAGCATGGCGTTGAACGGGGTACTGAAGATAAGCAGGTAGACCACGATAGTGTGGGATGATTCGTTGGCCGCCTGATAGCGTACCAGCAGGGAGTAGCCCGCCCAGAACAGCGCCGCCGCCACCGGCAGCAGGGAGGCCCAGCTGAAATCGTCAGCCCAGGGGGCGAGGATCAGCATGGCGCCGGCAAAGCCCGCCAGAGTGGCCAGAATACGGGCCCGGCTCACCTGCTCCTTGAGCAGCAGGGCGGAGCCCAGGGTGGCAAACAGCGGCGAGGTCATCAGCAGGGCGATCCCCTGCCAGATGGGAACGGGCACCGCCAGTGCCCACAGCCAGAGCTGGATGCCGATCACCGCCAGCAACACCCGCAGCAGGTGCAACCGGAACTGATTGGTCATCAGGGATTGGCGCAGGCCATGACGAACCAGCCAAGGCAACAGGCAGATCAGGGCGATCAGGTATTGATGGAAGGCGACCTGAGTAGAGGCAAGGCCGAGTGTGAAGCTGACATACTGGCTCAGGCTGTTGACGGCGGCGAAGCAGAGTCCTGCCACCATCATCCAGACTGCACCGGCCAGAGGAGAGTGCCTGCGTGAGGGTATCATGGGATCCGGGTCGCTGGAAAAAAGTGCGGCGGATCATAACGGCAATCGTTTGTTCTGCCAAGGGTTGAAGCGCGGTCGCGGGGCTGGCTGGCGAGGAAGTGGCCTTACATCAAAAATTTTGAATAAGTTGAGCATCTATTTTCGCTATCAGCAAATAAGCACAATGTTTAGAGTGACCTCCATCGACAGCCAAGCTGTTCAACCGACAATCAAATGGAGTTTCACCATGGCCAATATCCTCGTACTCAAATCCAGCATCCTGGGTCAATATTCCCAATCCAACGTCCTGATCGACGGCTTCCTTGCCCAGCATCAGAGCGATACCGTGACCGTGCGGGATCTGGCCGCCCTCAACCTGCCGGTGCTGGATGGCGAGCTGGCCTCCGGTCTGCGCGGTGGTGACAACCTCAATGCGCGCCAGCTGGCGGTGATCGCCCAGTCCGACGAGCTGATCGCCGAACTCAAAGCGAGCGACCTGGTGGTGATTGCGGCCCCCATGTACAACTTCAATATCCCGACCCAGCTGAAAAACTGGATCGATCTGGTGGCTCGCGCTGGCGTTACTTTTCGCTATACCGAAACCGGTCCGGTCGGTCTGGTAGAGAACACCCGCGCCCTGGTGATAAGCCCCCGCGGCGGCATGCACGTCGGCAGCGCCACCGATCTGGTGACACCTTACATGCGTACCGTGCTCGGTTTCATCGGCATCAAAGAGGTGGATTTCATCTACGCCGAGGGGATGGGGATGGGTCCGGATGCCCAGAGCAAGGGGATGGAAGCGGCCAAGGCGCAGCTGGAAACCCTGGCTATCTAAGGGTTCTCTATCGAGCCAAGGGCTTTCTCTTCAAGGGGTTGCCCCGCCAGATACCACAACGCAGCCTTCAGGCTGCGTTTGTTTTTTGGCTCGACGTTATTGCGGCAGACGTTACTGCTATAGACGTTACCGCTATAGAGAGTATCGCGGTAAGCGGGCCATACAGCAGCGTTGGCGAGTCACTACTCCATCATAAAGCGCCGACAACCGCGCACCAGCAACAGCGCCACCGCGACCAGCAGGCCAAGCAAGAGGGTGGTCAGCCACTGTTCGGTACTTTGCGGCAACTGGGGGGTGAAGAGACTGATCATCAACAGGGCGCAGAGCGTGATCAACAGGCTCTGGCGGGTCATCAATATCATGGGGTCATCCTTGCGTTGTTCACCTGAAATCAATCTAGCGCCCTCTTGTGACAGAGTGATGTATCCGTACATCACCTCTTGTTCGGGGCTTGTCAGACCATATCAGTTTTTTACCGCAGAGCCAGCGCCATGGTTGGCGCTGTGATCCCGATCCCGCAACCTGCCCTTATCTGAACTGTTTCTGCGCTGGTTGGTAGTGAAAATCGCCACTGGCGAGCCGTGCTTCCAGCGCAGCCTGATCGATCTCCTGCGCCTTGCAGAGATCATCCAGATCGTCATAGCGATCACGCAGCTGCATATTGACCAGGCTCAGCAGCATGTTGACGTCCATGGTGGCGAATTTTTTCAAATCCATGATTACTTCTCCCGATCCAGCGATTGAAGCTGCTCGATGGCAGCGCTGACGCTGTGCAGATGCTGGCGGATCGCCTCGCGGGATTCGCTTGGCAGATAGTCGGTCAGGGTATGTTGCCAGCTACCGGCTTCGCTTTTGAGCTGCAGGAAGAGGGCGAGGCCGGCGTTGGTGAGGGAGACCAGACTGATGCGTTTGTCCTGCGCGCTGCTCTCGGTGAAGATGATCCCTTTTTCGACCAGCCGGCGGATCTCGCGGGAGATCCGCACCTTGTCCATGCCGCTCGCCTCGACCAGCTCTTTCTGGCTGATGGGGTAGTTGGGGCCAAGCACCATCATCAGGCGCCACTGCGGTACGGTCAGCTGGTAACGCTGTTCATAAAACTGTTCGAAGGTATCCCGTAGCATCTCGGCGGCATGAACCAACTGATAGGGCGGGTAGTGAGCGAGTAACGCTATGATTTTTGACATATTACACCCTGCTGTGACGGCTGCATCAGATGCAGTTTCTTTTGATACTTTGACATTGATGATACGAAACTCAAGCTGATTTGTCTGACCCGGTTGCGATGAAATGTGCGGTGGCGCACGCCCTCAAGGAAAAACCGGGTCTGACCGGCGGGTTTTTAAGCCATCACTGTTCAGCCTTTGCGCAACCAAATCAGGGCACTCTGGGTGAGCCAGGCCTCGCGGGTGTGCAAGGCATAAAGCGCGGCCTCGTCGCGGCTGCCCGCTTGCCAGCTTTCGGGATCCTGTTTGGGTAGCTTGCGTTGGCCCAGCAGGCAGGCTGGAATGTGTGGATTAGCCTCGATGGCTGCCAGCAGATGGGGCTTGGCGGCCTCGGCTCCTTCGGTGGCAAAGACCATCAGCGCCTTGTTGTAGAGCAGCCAGCTGGAGGCTTCATCGAAGCGTACCAGCAGGGCGGCCAGTGCCAGCCAATCCCCTTGTAATGCGTAAAGGGAGGATAGGTTGTAGCGACAGCCCAGCTCATCGGCCACACAAAGGGCCAGCAGATCCAGATACTCCGCTTTGGCTTCACCCAGCTTGCCAAGGCGCAGCAGGCAGTCGGCGCGTCCGGCGCGGGCGGCCAACAGAGGGCGCAGCTCGGGGGCACTCCAGCCGTGGCCAGCATTCTGCTGCCAGAAGGCCTGGTCAAACAGCGGGGTGGCATCGGCGATGATCTTCTCGAACCAGCCAAGGCGGGCCTGATGATCGCGGCAACGGTCGGCCAGTTCGAACCATTGCTGCCACTGCTGGGCCTGCTCGCTGCTCATCGCCACACTGGTGCTGGGGGCTGGCTGATATTGGTCGATATTAAGTAACTGATTAAGCGTGGTTTTCATATTTTGACGCTGGCGTTTGCAAAACTCGACAAAGGGGAGCTCGCTGGCGGCAGCGCTATAGAGCATCTGGGCCATGGGTTTATCACGAAACAGACAGAGCTCGGCGGCCAGGCTGAATCGGTATTGGGTAGTCAGGTCGTTCAAATCCTTCGGCTTGGGCCAGGTGGCAAACCCCTGGCTGAAACCGTAGCACCACTGACCGAGGGGATGGCTTTGCTCAAACACCTGCTCCGGGTTGTCGCTGGGCAGGCGGCATTGGCTCGGCAGGGCCAGCTGGGCGTCATCAGCCTGAGCTTCCAGTTCGGCAATCAGGTGGCGCAGCGCCTCGGCACTTTTTTCATCCAGCTCGGCATCCTGTTCCAGCAGGCCCATCAGCGGATGTTGCCAGTCAGGGCTATGTGGCCCCACCAGACGGGCACAAAGAAAACCGTGCAGGGCCGGGTAGGTCATGTCCTGATCGCTATGGCTCTGGATCCATTGATTAAGCTGGCGGGTGCGAGTGGATGGGGTCATCGACAGTTCCTCTGAATTTGAACAGCCGCGAAGTCTACCTAAAAATGGGGTTATTTACAGTAAATGGGCACCTGGTTGGCGATTTAGTCACCACAAATGGCTGGCGTCGCGACGAAAAGGAGTGGATGCAGTGGCTGGGGGACTAGGCCAGATCACCGCTCTTGAGGTAACATGCGCGCCCATAGGGGCCATGTTCAATTGGTCCATCCGGGTAATGAAAAAAGAGAGCTCCATGATGCAGATTGGCAAGATGAACACCCTCACCGTCGTTGAACTTGAAGACCGTGGTGCCTGGCTGGCAGCCGGTGAGTACGGTGAACTGCTGCTGCCTAAACGCCAATTGCCAGAAGGGATCAAAGCAGAGGATACCGTACAGGTATTTCTCTATCTGGATGCCGATTGTGAACCTGTGATCACCACTGACAAGCCGTTTGCCATGGTGGACGAATTTGCTGGCCTGAAGGTGGTCAATGCCAACAAGATCGGCGCTTTCCTCGACTGGGGCATGAAAAAGGATCTGTTCGTGCCAAGCCGCGAGCAGAACAAACCGATGCAGGTGGGGCATGTCTATCTGGTGCGTCTGCAGCTTGATAACGAAGGGCGCATGGTGGGCACCAGCCGTATCGAGCGCTTTTTGACCCCTGCGGATCACTCGTTCAAGGTCGGTGACGAAGTGAGCGCGCTGCCGGGCGAGCATTCGCCTCTGGGCATCAAGGTGATCGTCAACGGTCAATATCCCGGCATGCTGTTCAAGAATGAAGTGTTTGGCCGGGTGATGACAGGTCGGCCGCAAACCGCTTGGGTCAAGCAGGTGCGCGAAGATGGCAAGCTGGATCTGACACTGCAAAAGCCGGGTCTGGCGCGGTTGGATGATGCTGGCGAGCGTATTCTGATCCGGATGAAAAAGCAGGGCGGCAGTCTGGCGGTGGGTGACAAGAGCGAGCCAGAACTCATCTACAAGCTGCTTGGCATCAGCAAGGGCACCTTCAAGAAGGCGATCGGCGGCCTCTACAAGCAGGGCAAGATTGTCATCGAAGATAACGCCATTACCCTCACCGACGCAGGTGCAGCGCAAGCAGGCGAACAGGCTCAGGACAGCGAATAAGATGCCAAGCCCCTGTGTTGGCCTCTGCAAGGCGAAGGATGGGCTTTGCCTTGGTTGTGGCCGCACCCTGACCGAGATCGGCCACTGGTCGGCAATGGATAGCAAGGCCCAGTTGGCAGTGATGGCAGAGCTGGATGGGTCAAAAAGCACCCATGTGTGCCCTGGCTGTGGCGAACCGGCGTTTTGCGCCGTCTCTGCCGGTCAGAGTATCGAACAGTGCTGGTGCAGTCATTTGTCAGCCCTGCCGATCAACGATGCCAGCACCTGCTGGTGCCGCCACTGTCTGGCCAAGGCTATTGCCTCTCAGACCTGAGCGGGAGAGGGCAATCTGAAACGAGAAAGGCGCCCGGGGCGCCTTTCTTATGGTTGCTGCTGGCGATGCCAGCGCACATGCACCTCATCTTCGGTTTGCAGCCGGGGCAGCAGGAAGGTGGCGAAGATCACCTCAAACTCATCCTGATGATCCAGCAAACCAACCCACACTTCGACCCAGCGCTCCATATCGACCGGCTCACCGAGATCTGCTGACCAGTCGGCATTGGGCAGGGTCGCTTCCACGGCGCCACGCTGCTCAAACTCCAGGGTGATATCGACTATTTGCTCAGGGGCCAGCATATCGGCGGCCTGCTCCAGAAACAGATCATAGGCCCATTCGACCAGCTGATCCGGGGTACGTTGTTCCATGAAATCACTCCAGATACATCGGGGTGCGCTACTGTAGCAATTATTGGCGATGGCAGCCAGACCAGTGCGTCAGCCTGTCAAAGTCGCTGTGGTCGGCGTATGGTTACTACTCGGTTCAGCGAAGGGGGCGAGGGGATGAAACAGCGGGTGCGGCGGCAGCAGATCAAACGGCGCAGGGAGACCTGGTGGTGGCACTATCTGCCACTCCACAGAGGGATGGTGGGAGGGCATTTGGGCCCACCAGGACGATCCGATGAGTCTGACGATTAATCGGCCTGATGCACCCGATTGAGGGTGATCTGGCCCAGTTGCCCCATCTGGCGACGGATCCAGACCGAGCGCTTCTGCACATAGGGTGAAGGGGGCTTGATCCGATAGCGCCACGGATTGGGTAGTACCGCCGCCAGCAGCGATGATTCGTAACGGGTCAACCGGCTGGCCGGTTTGCCAAAATAGGTGCGGGCGGCGGCTTCGGCGCCATAGATGCCGGGGCCGAACTCCACGATATTGAGATAGACCTCCAGAATACGGGCCTTGTCCCAGCCCAGCTCCATCAACAGGGTAAACCAGGCCTCCAGCCCCTTGCGCAGGAAGCTGCGATCACTCCACATAAAGAGATTTTTTGCCGTTTGCTGGCTGAGGGTGCTGGCACCGCGTACCCGTTCGCTGCGCTGGTTATGTTTGAATGCGGCGCTGATGGCATTCATATCAAAGCCGTTATGGTCGGCAAAACGCTGATCTTCTGCGGCGATCACCGCCAGCTGCAGCTCTTTGGATATGGACGCCAGATCGACCCACTCATGGCGAACCTGGGTGATTTTGGCGGGCGGAAACATTGCCCGCTCGATGCGCCAGCTCCACATCGGTGGATCGATAAAGCGCAGCAAGGCGACCGAACCGACCGAGCAGAGCAGCCCGGTCAGCGCGATTTTTCCTGCCCACCTCAGCACCCGACGGCCAAGCGATGCAGATGCACGCACGGGGGCCACGGCGTCAGGGTCTGACCCCCACTGATAGTGGCTTGGATCATCAGGATCCGGAATTATTGGGGTAGCCATTCGATGTGGCAGAACTTTTCATCAACACGGCGGGAGAGCAGCATGCGGGCAAACAGGTGCTCGTACTCTTGTTCTTCATTGCCAAGGCCGATCCAGATCTCGGCATAGTCGGTGTCGCTCACCGCAAAACCCACGTCCGCTTCCCAGTCATCTGCCGGGTCGGTTTCAGCCAGCAGGCCGTGATCGTTGAACCCCTGATTAAAACGGGCGATCTCCTGCTCAGGCAGATTATCGGAGGCCAGCTCCATAAAAAGTTCGAGAGCGGTATCGAGCAGCTCTTCGACGCTGTGCATTTCGTCATTCAAAGACATAAGCGGTCGGTTCCAAAAAAGAGAAGAAGGTGCCTGCACTGACCCATGCCAGTGAGGGGCGGCGCTATTCTAGCGATCACTGGCCACCTTGGCGAGACGAGGTGAATCTCTGTGGCAGTTTGAGCAAATAAAAAACCGGATCCTGGTTAAGGATCCGGTCTTTATTGGGGAACTGGGTTACGCATAGGGCGTCAGCTTATCCCTTTTTGTCATCAGCGAAGGTGATGTTGAGCTCCAGCACTGACAGCTCATCACTCTTCTGATCCAGTTGGACGGTGATCTTCTCCGGATCAATGTTGACGTATTTACGAATGACATCAAGGATGTCCTGCTTGAGCTGGGGCAGGTAATCCGGCCCCCCTCTGGATGAACGCTCGTGAGCAACAATGATCTGCAACCGCTCTTTGGCCATCTGTGCGGTATTCGGTTTCTTGCTGGAACGAAAATAATCCAATAATGACATGATTAACTCCCGAACAGTCGGCTAAAGAAGCCCTTCTTTTCTTCTTCCAGAAAACGAAATTCCTTGGCATCACCCAGCAAACGGGAAACCGCATCTTCGTATGCTTTGCCTGCGTCAGATTCCTTGTCCAGGATGACAGGTTCGCCAGAGTTGGAGGCCCGCAGTACAGCCTGGGACTCGGGGATCACCCCAAGTAACGGGATCGCCAGGATCTCCTGCACATCCTGCACGCTCAGCATATCACCACGGTTAACGCGGGTCGGGCAGTAGCGGGTCAGCAGCAGGTGCTCCTTGATGGGATCCTCGCCACGTTCGGCGCGACGGGACTTGGAGGCCAGGATGCCAAGGATACGGTCCGAGTCACGCACGGAAGAGACTTCCGGGTTGGTGGTAACGATTGCCTCATCGGCAAAATAGAGCGCCATCAGCGCGCCCGCCTCGATCCCAGCCGGGGAGTCGCAGACGATGTAATCGAACTTCATCTCCGCCAGTTGATCCAGGATCTTCTCGACCCCCTCACGGGTGAGGGCATCTTTGTCCCGGGTCTGGGAGGCGGGCAGGATAAACAGATTTTCCGAGCGTTTGTCCTTGATCAGCGCCTGATTGAGGTTTGCTTCCCCGTTGATGACATTGACAAAGTCATACACCACGCGCCGTTCGCAGCCCATGATGAGATCCAGATTTCTCAGGCCTATGTCAAAATCAATGACCACAGTCTTGTGACCGCGCTGGGCTAAACCGGTGCTCAGGGCCGCACTGGTTGTGGTCTTGCCAACGCCACCTTTACCCGATGTAACGACTATGATTCGCGCCATTCTCGCTTCCTTGTAACTCTATTTGATACGGTCTATTCGGAGTTGTTCGTTGTCCAGCCGGACGTGTACCGGTTGCTGGATCAGGCCTGCTGGCAGTGCATCGCTCAACTGGAACGTGCCTGCGATGGAAAGCAGCTCGGCCTGTAATTGCTGGCAATAGATCCGGGCCTGGGCGTTGCCCCGGGCACCGGCAATGGCTCTGCCACGCAGGGTGCCATAAATATGAATGCTGTCATCGGCGAGCACTTCCGCGCCCGGACTGACGGAGCCGAGCACCACCAGCGAGCTGCCAGCAGCATAAATCTGCTGGCCGGAACGCACCGGCCCCACATGCACCTTGGTCGGGATGACGGGGGCAGGCTCTGGCTCGGGTATTACCACGGGGGCAGCCGGTGCCAGTGTCGGTTCGGATTCGCTGCTGCGACTTTTTCCCGAGGCCATGACTGCCAGCCCAACCGCCTTGGCGGCGGTCTTCATCTCTTCACTGCGCGCCCCTGTGATACCGACCAGCACAAACTCCTCAGACTCCACCAGCTCCTTGAGCTGTTCAAAATCAGGGATCTGTTCCAGCCGGGAAACATTGATCACCAGTGGCGCACAATTAAAAAAGTAGGGTGCCTGAGCCACTTTTTCGGCCAACAACTGACGGATCCGCTCAGGCTCGCCATCGCTGATATGCAACACAGAAATAGTGAAGGTGGTCCCTTTCAATTCGTTATCGCGATCAACCATGAATCTTCCCCGAGGCAGAGATGCTAATCCGTTATTGTTATTCAATTCCTGATGTTATAGTTTGCCCCCATCAGAGGCAATAAACTCGTCGGATTATATCAACTTCCATGTTATGTGCAGTCTATAAAAGTCGCAAAAAAGCCGAGACCTACCTTTTTGTTGAAAGAAGAGAGGATTTCTCCCGCGTTCCAGAACCATTATTGACCGCATTCGGGCGTCCCGAGCTGGTCTTGATGAGCAAGTTGGACCCGAGTAAACCCTTGGGTATGGCCGATGTCAGCAAGGTGATGACCGCACTGACCACTCAGGGGTTCTACCTGCAGGTGCCACCCCCTCCCGAGAATTTGCTGGAACAGCATAAATCCCATTTGAAAAAGTCATTCTGATAAATTATCTCCACTGCGCAGAGAACAGTGCCGTGGGTTTAATTTTTTAAGGTATGCCAGGCGCTCTTTCAGCAATATTGGGGGGCCTGATAATCAATGTCTGCCAGCCCAGATGAACAATGTTTCCCACTTTGCCGATCCTGTGGCTGTTTTTTAAAATCAGCCTCAATTTATCCTGCTCCGATAACCACATCCCTTTGTCTCTCTACCCTCTGAGTGAGAGTGCGGGATGAGAGTGCGTAAATGAAATGGATTGTTAGCGGTCAGGCGTCGCTGGTTGTTTTGGCATCACCTCCTTTAATCCACATATTGCGGTTTCGCTTCTCGCCTTTTTATGCCGCAACTCTTTTATGTCGCAACTTTGCCGGGAGCTGGGTAATTGCGAGATGCCAACTTGGAAGCACTCGGTTTAACTGACAACGCTCGGCGGGTCAACTGAGCGGGCATTTTCAAGGAAGTTTGATCCCATCGCCCGTTATCCCCCCATCATTTTCGCCGTCTGGATCGCCTCGATCAGCGCGGCCCGGTTGATGCGGGGTCGCTCGCCATCGAGCAGTTGCTGCCACAGCGCAATGGCCTGGCTGTAGCGGCCATGCAGAAAGTGATCGGAGGCGAGCAGCATCAGGGCGCTCACTTCCCCCGTGTCCTGCTTGAGGGCACTCTCCAGCAGGCGTGTTGCTTCGGGAGTAAGTCGCTGGCCCGCCTGATAGTAGCGCACGGTGGCTTGCGCGGCCTGTGTTGCCGCGCTGGCCCCCCCTTCCAGCAGGGCTAGACGTTGATAGGCGAACAGGGCGTTGTCGTACTCGTTCCGATAGAGATAGAGCTGACCGAGCGCCGCCCAGCTGTCGAGATCGGCGGGGCTGCGCTGCAAGGTTTGATGCAGACTCCCCAGCTCCTTGTCCTGCAGATCCCGCGTGCTCAACCCGGCCAGCGGGTCGGGACGGGATGCATGAGCCTGCCATGCCTGATAGCGGCCGGTGCTCAGATACACAGCGGCAACGGCCGCGAATGCCATGATGCCAAGCAGCAACAAGGCCCGCCCGTGCCGATGATGGCGGCCGCGATTGTCATGCTGGTTGGCCAGTTGCGCGCGCAGGGCCAGCTCAGCCGCCGGGATGGCGTTGGCCAGGCGGGCGGCGCTCAGCTCCCTATAGAGCGGCTCTGCGGGGGAGAGGCTGGCCTGCTCCCCGTGCATGATCAGCTGATTCAATTCGCTGCGCGGATCGGCGGCGGGTTGATGGCGCGGCTCAACGATGGCCTTAACGACAGGGATGGTCTGCGCTTTCGTGTGTGTCAGGCGGCGAAACAGGGTCAACAGCGCCAGCCCCAACAGCAGCAGGGGGCCGCCCCACAGCAGCGCCGTGCTGCTCTTGAAGGGGGGAGCGTAGCGGACGAAATCGCCGAAGCGCTCCGTCATACGGGCAATCACCTGCTCGTCGCTCTGCCCCTCATCTACCCAGCGATAGACTTCGAGCCGCAGATCCCGGGCGATGGGGGAGTTGGACTCCACCAGATTCTGGTTCTGACACTGTGGGCAGCGCAGGGCGCGAGCCAGATCTTGCGCCCGGTTTTGCAACTCGGGGTGGCGAAACTGATAGGTATCGACCCCGCTGGCAAATGCAGTTGCACTCAGCAGCATGCCGAGGGCCAGCAGGGCGCAGGCAAGAGAACGACACATCATGGCAGTGTCTCCCGAGCTGATGTTGCAATAGACGTCGCAATAGATGGTGCAATAGCTGGTGCAGTCGTGGCGGCCTTTATCTGCGTGTCTGCTCGAGCCTTGTCCAGCAGCGGTGCAAACTGGCGTAGCCAGATCTCTTTGGTGAGCGCGCCGGTATGGCGGGCGAGCAGGGCACCATCGGCATCAAACAGATAGGTTTCCGGCGTGCCGTAGACGCCGAGCTCAAGGGCCAGTTTGCCGTCAGGGTCGGCCAGTACGGCGCGATAGGGGTTGCCCGCCTGGATAAGCCAGGCGCGGGCGGTATCCCCCTTGTCCCGGTAGTTGAGACCGTAGAGGGGCACTGTGCCCGCCAGCTCGCTGAGCAACGGATGCTCGGCGCGGCAGTTGACGCACCAGCTGGCCCAGACGTTAAGCACAAAGGGCTCACCTTTGAGGCTGGCGGTCTGGATCCGACGCCCATCCAGCAGATTGTCGCTCTGCCACGCAGGCAGGGTACGTCCGAGCGTTGCCTCATCCTGGCTGTAGGGATTGTTGCCAAGGCCGAGCCAGAGCAGGATGCCGAGGCTCAGGGTCAGCAGCAGTGGAAGAAAGAGGCGCAGGCGGGATCTCATAACGCCTCCTGTTCGAGCCGGGGATGGGAGGCGCTAACCGCAACGGGGCGGGAGGCAAGCAAGGGGCGACGGGCGAGCAGTCGCAGGGTGCCGCCCGCTATCATCAGCAGGCCACCGAGCCAGATCCAGCGCACCAGCGGCTTGTAGTGCAGCCGCATGGCATAGGCATCTGGCCCCATCTTCTCACCCAGCACCACGTAGAGATCGCCAAACAGTCCCCACGCGATGCCGGGTTCGTTCATGTTCATGGTGCGCACGCTGTAGTTGCGCCGCTCGGGGGCGAGCCTGGCGACCTCTTTACCTTCTTTGTGCACGCTCAGGGTGATCCGTTCGGCGGTATAGTTGGGGCCGATCACCGGCTCGCTCCCCTCATAGCGAAACTCGAAGGCGCCGAGCCGATAGGGCTGGCCTGCGGCGAGGACGGCGCCCCCCTCCTGACTGTGGTGACTCACCTGCGCGATGCCTAGGGCACACACCGCAACCCCGAGATGGGCCAGCAGGCTACCGAACCGATTGAGGGTGAGCTCGCGTAGCGACGTCGGTTGCAAGAGCGGGAGCAGCAGGCTGGCCATCAGCCAGAGGCTCAGCACGTTGGCCGCAAGCCCCAGCCAGCCTCCCCGCAGCGGCTCGGGATAGGCGAGGCTCAGCAAGGTGCTCCCCAGCAGGCCGAACAGGCATGGGAGCAGCACCTTGATGCGGCGCTGGGCTGCCAGATGCTGCCAGCGCAGGCGCGGCAGCTGGGTCATCAGCCCCATCAGGCAGAGGGCCAGCGGCACGAAGATGGTATTGAAATAGGGGGCCCCCACCGAGAGCGAGCCCAGATGGAGTGACTGGAACACCATGGGGTAGAAGGTGCCGAGCAACACGCTGGCGCAGGCCACGCAAAGCAGCAGGATGGCGGTGCCGAGCAGCCCCTCTTTCGACCAGAAACCGAAGCGGGCATAGGGGGCGCGAATGTCCGCCCGCAGGGCAAACAGGGTGAGGGCGCAGGTCAATAACAAGCCGAGCAGCAACAAGAGGGTGAGGCCACGGCTGGGGTCCACCGCAAAGGCGTGCACCGAAGTGAGCACCCCGGAGCGCACCACGAAGGTACCGAGCAGGCTCAGCGAAAAGGTAAAGATGGAGAGCAGCAGCACGGCGTGACCGTAAGCGCCGCGCTTCTCGCACACCACCAGGGCGTGCAGCAGGGCTGTGCCGAGCAGCCAAGGCAAGAGGGAGGCATTTTCCACCGGATCCCAGAACCACCAGCCACCCCAGCCGAGCTCGTAATAGGCCCACCAGGAGCCCAGCACGATGCCGGCGGTGAGAAACACCCAGGAGCCGAGCGCCCAGGGGCGACTCCAGTGGGCCACGGCGCCATCCAGTCTACCCGAATGGAGCGCAGCCATGGCGAAGGCGAAGTTGACCGCAAAGCCGACGTAGCCGAGATAGAGCAGGGGCGGGTGGATGATCAGGCCGATATCCTGCAGCATGGGGTTGAGATCGCGCCCCTCCAGTGGCCCCGGGAATTGGCGGTCAAACGGGCTGGAGAAGATCAGGGTATAGAGACCGAACAGCCCGACGATCAGCCCCATGATGGCCAATACCCGGGTGCGGATGAGCGGATCGACCCGCTGGGAGCAAAGAGCCACCAGGGCTCCCCACAGCCCCAGCGCAAAGACGAAGAACAGCATGGAGCCCTCGTGGCCGCCCCACACGGCCGCCAGCTTGAAGCCAAGCGGCAGGGCGCTGTTGGCGTGCTGGGCCACATAGCTGACGGTGAAATCATCCTGGGCAAAGCAGCTGGCGAGCAGCAGCAGGGCTGCGCCCAGCAGGATGGCATTGCTCAGCGCCAGCGGCGTGGCGCAGCGCAGCAGAGTCGGGGAGACGAGGCGCAATCCCAGCCAGGGCAAGGTGCCCTGCAGCAGCGAGAGTACCGCTGCTAGTAGCAGTGAGAGATAGCCAAGCTCTGCCAGCACAAAACCTCCAGTCAATCATTCGTCTATGTTATGCCGCAGTGTCTGCACCGTACCGGCGCTGGGGGATAACATCCACACTCCTGCAACAACGAATCGCAAAAACTCATCGCCACAAATAAGCGCCAGTCACCCGGAGGCGGCTGGCGCTGGTGATCATACCTTTAAACTACTGTCATCTGGCCGGCATAAAGCACGAAGTAGCGCAGCAGCAGGATCCCCACCAGGGTCAGGCTGCAGACCAGCACCAGATAGCCGTTTTTGGCCCGCAGCGGTGCGGGAGCCAACAGAGCCAGTAGCTGGGGCAGCAGCATGCCGATCCCCACCACGCCGACCCAGAACACCTGAGCCCAGAAGCCGCTGCCGATGGCCGCCCACATCGCCACCTCTTTCTGGCCGCCACCAAAGTAGAGGCCGGTAAAGAAGCAGACCAGCAGCAGCACCTCCACCGCCAGCAGCGGCCGCTCGAAGCGATGCACGAAGCTCACCCCCTGGCTGTGGTGGTTTTCTTTGAACAGGGTGACCGCCAGCAAGATGGTAGAGGCGATACCTGAGCTGATGCCCGAGACCAGAAACAGCACCGGCAACACCGGGTTGTTCAACAGTGGATAGGTCTTGAGCGCCGAGAGCAGAAAGCCGGTGTAGGCCCCCAGCAGCACGGCGAGCAGCAGCAACAGCGGTGCCAGCAGCCGCTCGATGTGGGCGAGCCAGCCAATCAGCCCATCCACAAAAGCGAACTTCTCTTTCAGCAGGTGACTACGTAATGTCTCGATCTCGGCCCGAAACACTACCGCCAGCCAGGCGAACAGCACCGCCATATAGAGCTGAAACAGCATGACCCCCATCGACATCACGGAGTCGAACTGGTAGTGGAACATCAGCTTCCAGAAGGTCCAGGGGCGGGCCAGATGGAAGATAAGGATGAGCAGCCCCAATATCACGCTCGTCGGCGCCAGAATGGCGGTCGCCTTGATGATGCCGCTCTCGCTGCCGGCCCCCTTGCGGCGCAGTAGCACCGAGAGGGTGGTGGCCCCGGCGGAGATGCCGAGCAGAAAGAGATAGATAGCGATGGGCCAGTCCCAGACAAGGGAAGGGAAGTGAAATGCGTCATGCCACATGGTCATTCCCTCCCTCTGTTTCGGCCGGGGGAGATGGTGATGGGGCAAATCCCCACACGAGGGAGGGGAAGTGAAACGCCTCTTGCATCGTCATGACTTTATCTCCCCTTTGGGCACGCGGTACATCTTGGGCGAGGTGCCGAGCGCCTGCTTGTAGCGATAGATGGTCTCCTTCACCAGCCGTTTGGCGATGGGGCTGTTGGGGTCATCCAGATTGCCGAACACCAGCGCCTTGGTGGGGCAGGAGGCCACGCAGGCCGGCTCCTTGCCCGCCGCCAGGTTGGTCTTGCGGCAAAAATCGCACTTGTCCGCCACCCGGGTGACCGGGTTGATGAAGCGCACCTGATAGGGGCAGGCGGCGAGGCAATACATGCAGCCGACGCAGAGATCTGCGTCCACATCGACGATGCCATCCTCCTTGCGGATATGGGAGGCACCGGTCGGGCAGACGTGCACACAGGGAGCGTTGTCGCAGTGCTGGCAGGACTTGCGAAAGAAGCGGTACTCGGCATCGGGGAATTCACCGATAGGGCCGGAGCGGATGATCTCGAGCCGCGAGACCCCTTCCGGCACCTGGTTCACCTCCCGGCAGGCATCCATGCAGGCGGTGCAGCCGATGCAGGCCGTCTCATCGTGGATCATGCCATAGCGTATCCCGTCGATGGTCTGGCTGTGGGCGAGGGGGGTGGCAAGGGAGCGGGTGTTGGCACGAGCAGTCCCCGTCATCATGATAAGGGCCCCCGCGCCCATGCCCGCCATAAAGTCACGGCGAGAGCAGCTCATGAGGCCTCCTTGCCGGTAGCCGGTTTGGACTGCTCCTGCCGGGCCTTGCTGGCCTCATGCTGCTTGCTGTGGCAGTCGACGCAGAGCTTGATGCGGGATTTTTCCGGGATCCCCACCATGGGCTCTTTGGCCGGATGCAGCTGGTGGCAGCTGGTGCAGGTGAGCTTGGTGGCGTGCACGTCGTGGGCCCAGAGCGCCTCGCGAAGCACTTTGGGCTCGTGGCAGCTCATGCAAACCCCGTTCTGCTCGCTGATGGGGTAGAGCTTGATGCTCTCTTTATCCTTCAGGCTGTGGCTGAAGCGCATCACATCCTTGACCCCTTCCCTGTGCTGGGGGGAGGGCTGGCCGTGGCAGTTGGTGCAGGTGACCGGTTTAAGGTTGTTGGGATTGGTCGCCTGACCATGCCTGCCGTGCATCCCCTCGCTCTGCTCCTTGTGACAGTCGGTGCAGGCCTTGTCGGGATTGCGTAAAAACGCCACCTTGTGTGTGGCTGAGACAGGTGTGGCTGAGACAGCTGTGGTCGGAACAGGGGCGGCAGCCGGTTCGGCGGCCTGACCCTGCAGGCTGGTCAGCAGCATGGCTGCCATCAGCATCAGTCGTAAGAAATCCATCGTTAAATCACCCATAGGAAGCCTCCATCCGCTGCGAGCCCGACTTGGGGCCGGGCCCGCAGGCGCCATTACTGTGCCAGCCGTCCGGCCGCTTTGGCCTCGGCATCCCAGGCTGGAACTGTGGTCTTGAGGAACTGGGCCTTGTCGCTGTTGAACTGCTTCATGTCCATACCAAGGGCGGCTTGCGCTTTCTCCTTGGTGGAGATGTCGGGGATGGCGATTTCGTGGCTGATCCCCTTGCTGGCCAACAGGCGCGCCAGTTTGGTGCGGGCGTCAGCGGCTTTATCCAGCGCGCCACCAAGTACCTTGAGGGCCACTTCGGGGGCATGCATCTGCACCCCGTGGGAGGCGATGGCGTAGTCCCAGCGCCACTGGGCGTGACGGATGTCCTGCAGAATATCCTTCATCTCTGCCTCGGTGGCGCCGGCATCCCAGGCCGCCTTGGCTTCAAAGTGGGCGTGTACCAGCTGCTTCTCGACCTTCAGCTTGGTCTCGATCACCGCCTCTTTGCGCTGCTTGACGATCCCTTGCAGCATCTCCTTGCTCTGGGTGTGGCAGTTGCGGCAGGTCTGATCGAAGCGATCGAAGGGGTTGCCCACCTTGTGATCGGTGTAGACCTTGCCCTGTTCGTTCTGCACTTTGGGCATGTGACAGTCGACACAGGCGACGTTGTTCTGGCCGTGAATGCCGGCGCGCCAGGTTTCGTACTCGGGGTGCTGGGCTTTGAGCATGGGGGTCCTGGAAAGGGCATGAGTCCAGTCGGCGAAACCGATCTCGTCGTAATACTCTTCCATCTGCTCAACCGTGGTGCCCTTGTCCCAGGGGAATTTCACCGCCTTGGTGGGGCCGCTGAAGTAGTACTCCACGTGGCACTGACCGCACACCTGGGACTGCTGATCGAAGCGTCCCTGTTCCTTGAACGGTTTGCCGATGGCGGTCATGGCCCGATCGGCATAGGGACGGGAGAGGTGCAGGGCCGGTTTGCCCTCCTTGAACTCCTTCGAGGCGGTGTCGTGGCAGTCGGCGCAGCCGATGGTGTTGACAATCTCCGGCCCACCTTTTGCCCACATCCCCTTGAAGTAGCCATCCTCGCCTTTTTCGTCGATAACGCGGGCCACATCTGGGCCTTTGCAGCTCCAGCAGGCCATCGGCAGCGGGCCATCTTCGGCAGTCTTGGGGGCGCCGGTGCGCAGGGTTTCGCGCACGTCGGTCAGGGCATAGAAGTGACCGCGCGGCTTGTTGTAATCCTTGGAAAAGGGGTAACCCCCCCACAGCACCACCATGTTGGGATCTTCCGCCAGCGCATCGGTGCGCTCCTTGCTTTCGCTGGTGGCCTGCCAGCTGGTGAACTGATCGGCGTGATCCTTGGCGAACAGTTCGCTGCGTGCCTCTATCTTGCCCTTGGATGTTGCCTCATCAGCCAGTGCCCAGCCGCTGGCGCCAAGCCAGCTGGTCAGCAGCAGGGCGGCGAGCCCCAGTTTGGTATGCCTGTGTTGTGAACCCACGTGTATCACTCCCAGATAAATGTTTTTTTGTCCGGTCTGACCCGATCCATCTTGTCGTGTGGACTTTATCCCCGTGGGGGAGGGCAGACATGCCGTTGGTGGTGAAACTGACCTTGCAGTACCTGATTACTCACGCTGAATTTATCAAACAGGTAAATTCAATGTTGTTTTATCAGAAGCAGAGTTGCGTCAGATCAATTGTTGAGACGGGAAAAAAGCTGAAATGAGATCTGGATTGAAATTTATGAGAACTCAAGGCGTTGCATGGCGTGAGTTGGCAGATGAGGGATGGCTCTCTACCCAGGCGATTTACACATCCATGTTGGCGAGGGGGGCCATAGGCTGACCCCAGCCAGGTGGTGGGGTACCCAACAAGTGAGCCCATCAGCTCAGGGGTTTGCAGCTATTTAGTAATCATTAAAGTATCACTTACGCGCATCAACGAGGGAATTTTTCGCCAAACGACAGAATTGGTCATAACAACAACGCCGGGGCCAGCGTTGCAGCGAGAATGTTTGGCTCTGTATGAAGCTATTCTTTTCTTGGCGCCCTTGCTGGATGCACAAAACAGCAGGTAATGGCCCTTTTAGCGCGATCTCTATCGAAAATTGTGAAAAGACCAACGTTGTCAGATGAGGTATGGTTCTTGAACAGATGAGCATTCTTTAGATGCTGATGTTAATGGTTTGGTTGTTGCTGGAGGTTGTATGGCAGAGTTGCAAATTGAAAAGTCCACGGTGATCTCCCAACTCGAGGGCTCCGTGTTTGTCATCAGTGCAGATGGATCTGTCATACGAGCAACGGTGGGGATGGCATTGCAGCCGGGGGATCGCCTGCAAGCTGCCCAAGGGGGCCATTTTCAACTAGCCGAGCCGGGCAGTGATCTCGCAGGCGAACAAGATATGGCCGCCAAACCTGAGCCCGCCACACCTGCTGCTGATGGGCAACCGGCCGATCCGGAACTGGCCTCGTTGCAGGAGGCGATCCGTCAGGGTATTGACCCGACAGAATTGTTCCAGGAGACCGCCGCCGGCAACGCAGCTGCAGCCGCGGGCAATATCGGTGGTGTGGCCGGTTCCAGCTCGGGTGGTTTTGTGGTGGTCGATCGTACCAACGATGCCACCCTGGCCGAGGCCGGGTTCGATACCGATTATGCCGTGCAACCTGTGGGCGATGAGCTGCTGTTTTCCGAAGAGCGCGATTTCTTTGCCGCCATCACCATCACCGAGCCCCAAACCAGCGACAACATCATCAACGCCGATGAAGCGGCGGGTGTCATTATTCGTGGTGTAGTGGAGGACGTGGAGGTGGGCCAGCCGGTCACCGTCACCCTTATCGATCAGGCGGGCAATTCACTGACGGTGACGACCGTGGTGCTGCCCGGCCTGGTGTGGGAAGCCAATTTTGGCGATGTGACCGGCAAGCTGGTGGATGGCCCGCTGCAGATTGTGGCCAATACCCAGGATCAGGCGGGCAATAATGCCAGCGACACCGGACAGACCCTGCTCGATACCATCACCACCATTACCCTCGATCTCGCCGATGAGAGCGACAGCGGCGCCAGCCAGACCGATGATCTGACCCGCGACAATACCCCGCTGCTGCAGGGCAAAGGGGAGCCCGGCGCCACCGTGACCCTGAGCCTTGGTGGTAGCGTGCTCACCGTCCTGACGGTGGATGCCGCCGGTAACTGGCAATACCAGTTGCCGCAAACCCTGGCCGATGGCCAGTACCAGTTGCAGGTCAATTCAGTGGATATTGCCGGCAACCGCGCCAGCGATACCCTTGTTATCAATGTCGATACCCAGGCCTTCATCGATATCGATGATCTCGATTCCGCAGCCCTGTTTGGCAACAGCAGCGCCACCCTGAGCGGCTCCACCAGCAATGTGGAAGCGGGGCAGCGCGTCACTATTACTCTGGTCGACAGCAATGGCCAGCCGCTGCTGACTACCTCGGCACTGGTGGGGGCGGATGGCCGCTGGCAGGTGAGCGGCCTGGATCTCTCCGGCATCAATCAATCCTTTGAAGTGCGTGCCAGCGTCACCGATCTGGCGGGCAACAGTGCCAGCGATGGCGTGCCGCTGATCGGTCAGAGCGAGACCCTGACGCTCTCCGAAGCAGGGTTGGCCGATGGCCCGATCACCGCGACCGGCAGCCTCAATACCGGTGCAGGTCAGGATGGCAATCTGCAAGTACAGTTCGCCGCTGATCAGAGTGCGCTGGAAGGGCTGGGGCTCGTCAGCCATGGTGCGCCCCTTGGCTACACCATCAACGGTCAGACCCTGACCGCTACCGCCGGTGGGGCGACTGTCTTCACCCTGACCCTCAACAATGACGGCAGCTACCGCATCGTCTGGAGTCAAAGCGTGGATCACGGTCAAGACGCGTTGCGCCTGCCGTTCAACCTCGAATATCGCGATAGCGACGGCGATCTGGTGAAGGCGCCGCTGGTGATCAATCTGGTGGACAGCAATCCGCCCAGCTTCGAGATCCCGGCAATTCCCCTGACCGAAGATGCCTTTACCAACGGCGCCGCCGTGGTGGGCGAGAGCAGCTTTGTGGTCAAACACACCGCCGATCCCCTGCTGGTGGATTCGCTGGTGTTCAGCAATCAAAGCGGCACCCTGGCTACCCTCAACGGCTCGGGTCTTGCCAGCGATGGTCATCCGCTGACGTTTGAATTTGCCGATGATCGCACTCTGCTGGGTTACTACCTGGATGGCAGCGGTCAACGGGTGGAGGTGCTGCGCGCCGAGCTGACGGCGGAGCAGCAGGGCAGCGATCTGGCTGGTCGGGTGGTGGTCACGCTTACCGGCCCGCTGGATCACAAGGGCAGTGACAGCCTCTCCCTCGGCTTGCAGGTGAGCGCCAAAGAGATCGATGGCGACAGCACCAGCGCCAACCTGATGCTGACCGTCAATGATGGCAGTGATCCCGCATTGGGCATCGACAAGGGCGTCGCCCTGCAAGAGGGTGGCAACCAGAGTATTGATGGTCAGCTGCCGGTGACGGTGGGCAGCGATCGTCTGGTCTCCCTCAACTTTGAGGCTAACCAACCGGCGCTGGATGGGCTCACCAGCCAGGGCAAGGCGACGACTTACGAGGTGCAAGACAACCAGCTGATCGTCAAGGATTGGCTGGGCAAGGCAATCCTCACCGTTACCATCGGACTGGATGGCAAATACAATGTCTCCCTGACCGGGGTGTTTGACGAGCCGGAAGCGACCAACAGCCTCAATCTTGGCCTGAAGGTACAGGGTTCAGATTTTGACGGCGACAAGAGCAACCTCGGTACCCTCAATATCACCATTACTGACGGTGCCTTGCCGCAGGTTAATCCTGTCTCCCTCACCTTGACCGAAGATAGCAACTGGCAGCAGGGCCAGACCCTTAACGGTGATCTGACTATCACTGCTGGCAGCGATCCGCTGGCCAGCATCACTTTCGATGCCAATCAGCCGGGGCTGCAAGGATTCACCTCGGGCAAGCAGGCCGTGACCATCATGGTGGCCGATCATCTTATCGAGGGGCGCACCCCTGATGACACGCTGGTGTTTAAGCTGACCCTCGGCAACGATGGCAAATACAGCTTCACCCTCCATCAGCCGCTGGATCAGGGCAGTGCCGACAGCCTGCTCAAGGCAGGCTTTACCCTGTTCGACAGCGATGGCGATAAGGTTGCCTCCACCATTACCGTAGCGGTAGGTGATGGCGCCAATCCGACCATCTCTGCCGTGACCGGCACCACCATCACCGAGATGGCGCAAGGTGAGGCGGCCGCGGTCAGCACCATGAGTTTCTCGGTGGCGCACGGCAGCGATGCCCTCGACCCCAACTCCCTTGGCTTTGATATCGCCGTTATTCAGAGCACCCTGACCGGCTTGACCAGTCATGGCAATCCGGTCACTTTCGCCGTTGACCCCGCAACCGGCCAGCTGGTTGGAACCGCCGGTGGGCAGGTGGTGTTGCGTGCCGAGCTGACTCTGCTCGACAACAACGGCAACTGGAGCGTCACCGCCAAAGTCACCCTGACGGGCGAGCTGGATCACAAGGGCAGCGAATCCCTCAACCTGCCGCTGGCTGTCACCCTTGCCGACAAGGATGGCGACCGCATCGGTACCACGCTGCCGCTCACCATTGCGGACGGCAAGGCACCGAGCTTTATCCCGGGCACCGGGGTGACCCTGGATGAGGGGGACCTCACTGGCAGCAACAGCTTGAGCCAAACCGGTCACTTCGATGTGCAAGCCGGGTCGGATCGGGTGGTTGAAGTAGCCTTTGCCGATGCCAGACAGCAACCGGTCCTCACCGCCCTCGGCCAGAGCGTCAAATACGAGTTGGTTGATGGGGATCCCGCCATCCCCAGCAGTCAGCTGCTCAAGGGCTATGTCGAGGTCAATGGCCTGCGGGTCGAGGTGTTCGAGGTCAAGCTGGTTGGTAACCTCGCTCAGGCCGGCAAGAACGGGTTTGACTATCAGGTGACCCTCTATCAGGGGCTTCATCAGGGCGGCAACGCCGTAACCGAGCTGCCCATCAAGGTGATCGTCAACGACTACGACAAGGCGGGTGGTAACAACGACAGCACCAGCGGCACCCTCAATATCAAGATTGGGGAAGGGGAGAAACCGACCCTCACTCTGACCGGAGTGAACCTCAATGAAGGGCGCTTCGATGGCGCCAATTCGGCCACCGATGATCAGCAAGCCAGCGGCAAGATCACCATCAAGGCTGACTCGGATCCGGTGACTGATGTGCGATTGACGCTATCCGGTCAGGTCATGGATGTCAGCGGCAAGCCCATCACCCATAACGGCGAAACCCTGACCTGGAAAGCGGTTGGCACCGATGGCCATACCTTCCAGGCAGTGACCAGTGGTGGTCTGGTGGTGATGACGGTCTCCATCCCCACTGTCCCTAGCACCATCGCCGCTCACACCAGCGCAGAGATCGGTTATCAGGTGACGGTGCATACCAACCTGGATCACGGGGCGGACAACACGCTGGCGCTGACCCTGCCAGTCGAAGTCACCGACAGCGACGGCAGCAAAAATCAGGGGGCAGCCACTATCACGGTAAGTGACAGTGCAGATCCTCTGCTTGGTCTGGATAAAGGCGTCGCCCTGCAAGAGGGGGGCAACCAGAGCATCGATGGTCAGCTGCCGGTGGCGGTGGGCAGCGATCGTCTGGTCTCCCTCAACTTTGAGGCCAGCCAACCGGCGCTGGCGGGGCTCACCAGCCAGGGCAAGGCGACAACTTACGAGGTTCAAGACAACCGGCTGATCGTCAAGGATTGGCAGGGAAAGACGATCCTCACCGTCACCATCGGGCTGGATGGCAAATACAGCGTCTCCCTGACCGGCGTGTTTGACGAGCCGGTGGCTACCAACAGCCTCAACCTTGATTTGAAGGTACAAGGCAGCGATTTTGACGGGGACAAGAGCAACCTTGGTACCCTCAATATCACCATTACTGACGGTGCCTTGCCGCAGGTTAATCCTGTCTCCCTCACCTTGACCGAAGATAGCAACTGGCAGCAGGGCCAGACCCTTAACGGTGATCTGACTATCACTGCTGGCAGCGATCCGCTGGCCAGCATCACTTTCGATGCCAATCAGCCGGGGCTGCAAGGATTCACCTCGGGCAAGCAGGCCGTGACCATCATGGTGGCCGATCATCTTATCGAGGGGCGCACCCCTGATGGCACGCTGGTGTTTAAGCTGACCCTCGGCAACGATGGCAAATACAGCTTCACCCTCCATCAGCCGCTGGATCAGGGCAGTGCCGACAGCCTGCTCAAGGCGGGCTTTACCCTGCTCGACAGCGATGGCGACAAGGTCTCCTCAACCATTACCGTGGCGGTAGGTGATGGTGCCAATCCGACCATCTCCGCCGTGAGCGGCACCACGATCACCGAGATGGCGCAAGGGGAGGCGGCCGCGGTCAGCACCATGAGTTTCTCGGTGGCTCACGGCAGCGATGCCCTCGACCCCAACTCCCTTGGCTTTGATATCGCCTCCATTCAGGGCACCCTGACCGGCTTGACCAGTCATGGCAATCCGGTCACCTTCTCCCTCGATGCCAACGGCCAGTTGGTCGGGACCGCCGGTGGGCAGGTGGTGCTGCGCGCCGAGCTGAGTCTGGTCGACAACAACGGCAACTGGAGTGTCACCGCCAAGGTCACCTTGAGCGGCGAGCTGGATCACAAGGGCAGTGAATCCCTCAACCTGCCGCTGGCCGTCACCCTTGCCGACAAGGATGGCGACCGCGTGAGTACCACGCTGCCGCTCACCATCGCCGATGGCACGGCTCCGAGCTTTATTGCTGGCACTGGGGTGACCCTGGATGAGGGAAACCTCACCGGCAGCAACAGCCTGAGTCAAACAGGCCACTTTGACGTGCAAGCCGGGTCGGATCGGGTTGTCGAGGTGGCATTTGCCGATGCCAGCGAACAACCTGCGCTGACCGCATTGGGTAAACCGGTGCAGTACGAGCTGGCTGATGGCAATAGCGCCATCCCCGGTAGCCAGCTGATCAAGGGCTATGTGATGGTGGATGGCCAGCGGGTCGAGGTGTTTGAGGTCAAGCTGGTTGGCAGCCTCGATCAGGCGGGCAAGAACGGATTTGACTATCAGGTCACCCTCTATCAAGGGCTTCATCAGGGCGGCAAT
The DNA here is from genome assembly GCF_900079845.1 of Aeromonas sp. EERV15. NCBI lineage: Bacteria > Pseudomonadati > Pseudomonadota > Gammaproteobacteria > Aeromonadales > Aeromonadaceae > Aeromonas > Aeromonas sp. EERV15. The sequence continues at coordinate 103,280 of NZ_FKKY02000017.1, forward strand.
GCCGTGACCGAGCTGCCCATCAAGGTGCTCGTCAACGACTACGACAAGGCGGGCGGTAACAACGATAGCACCAGCGGCACCCTCAATATCCAGATTGGGGAAGGGGAGAAACCGACCCTCACCCTGACCGATGTAACCCTCAATGAAGGGCGCTTCGATGGCGCCAACTCGGCAGTGGATGACCAGCAGACGAGCGGCAAAATCACCATCAAGGCTGACTCGGATCCGGTGACCGATGTGCGACTGACCCTCTCCGGTCAGGTTATGGATGCCAGCGGCAAACCCATTACCCACAATGGCGAAGCCTTGACCTGGAAAGCGGTTGGCAGCGATGGCCATACCTTCCAGGCTGTGACCAGCGGTGGTCTGGTAGTGATGACGGTGTCCATCCCCACTGTGCCCGCCAGCATCGCCGCTCACACCAGCGCAGTGATCGACTATCAGGTGACGGTGCATACCAACTTGGATCACGGAGCCGACAACAAGCTGACGCTGACCCTGCCGGTCGAAGTCACCGACAGCGATGGCAGCAAGAATCAGGGTTCCGCCACTATCACGGTAAGTGACAGCGCAGATCCTGTGCTCGGTTTGGATAAAGGCGTTGCGCTGCAAGAGGGGGGCAACCAGAGCATCGATGGCCAGCTGCCGGTGACGGTGGGCAGCGATCGTCTGGTCTCCCTCAATTTTGATGCCAACCAACCGGCGCTGGCGGGGCTCACCAGCCAGGGCAAGGCGACAACCTATGAGGTGCAAGATAACCAGCTGATCGTCAAGGATTGGCAGGGCAAGGCTATCCTCACCGTTACCATCGGGCTGGATGGCAAATACAGCGTTTCCCTGACCGGCGTGTTTGACGAGCCGGAGGCGACCAACAGCCTTAACCTTGGCCTGAAGGTACAGGGCAGCGATTTTGACGGGGACAAGAGCAACCTCGGTATCCTCAATATCACCATTACTGATGGTGCCTTGCCGCAGGTTAATCCTGTCTCGCTCACCCTGACCGAAGATAGCAACTGGCAGCAGGGCCAGACCCTTAGCGGCGATCTGGCTATCACCGCGGGCAGCGATCCGCTGGCCAGCATCACCTTCGATGTCAGTCAGCCGGATCTGCAAGGGTTCACCTCGGGCAAGCAGGCCGTGACCATCACGGTGGCCGATCACCTGATCGAGGGGCGCACCCCCGATGGCACGCTGGTGTTTGAGCTGACCCTCGGCAACGATGGCAAATACAGCTTCACCCTCCATCAGCCACTGGATCAGAGCAGTGCCGACAGCCTGCTCAAGGCGGGCTTTACTCTGCTCGACAGCGATGGTGACAAGGTCTCCTCCACCATTACCGTGGCGGTGGGTGATGGCGCCAATCCGACCATCTCCGCCGTGACTGGCACCATGATCACCGAGATGGCACAAGGGGAGACGGCTGCGGTCAGCACCATGAGTTTCTCGGTATCTCACGGTAGCGATGCCCTCGACCCCAATTCCCTTGGTTTTGATATCGCAAAAATCCAGAGCACCCTGACCGGTTTGACCAGCCATGGCAACCCGGTCACTTTCTCCCTCGATGCCAACGGCCAGTTGGTCGGGACCGCCGGTGGACAGGTGGTACTGCGTGCCGAGCTGAGTCTGGTCGACAACAACGGCAACTGGAGCGTCACCGCCAAGGTCACCCTGAGCGGCGAGCTGGATCACAAGGGGAATGAATCCCTCAACCTGCCGCTGGCCGTCACCCTGGCCGACAAGGATGGCGATCGCATCGGTACCACGCTGCCGCTCACCATCGTGGATGGCAAGGCACCTAGCTTTATCCCGGGCGCTGGTGTGACCCTGGATGAGGGGAACCTCACCGGCAGCAACAGCCTGAGCCAGAGCGGTCACTTTGATGTGCAAGCTGGGTCGGATCGAGTGACCGAAGTGGCGTTTGCCGATGCCAACGAACAGCCTGCGCTGACCGCATTGGGTAAACCGGTGCAGTTCGAGCTGGTTGATGGGGATTCGGCTATCCCCGGCAGTCAGCTGCTCAAGGGCTATGTCGAGGTCAATGGCCTGCGGGTCGAGGTGTTCGAGGTCAAGCTGGTTGGCAGCCTCGATCAGGCGGGCAAGAACGGGTTTGACTATCAGGTGACCCTCTATCAGGGGCTTCATCAGGGCGGCAACGCAGTGACCGAGCTGCCCATCAAGGTGATCGTCAATGACTACGACAAGGCAGGTGGCAACAACGACAGCACCAGCGGCACCCTCAATATCCAGATTGGGGAAGGGGAGAAACCGACCCTCACCCTGACTGGCGTGACCTTAAGCGAAGGGCGCTTCGATGGCGCCAACTCGGCCACCGACGACCAACAGACGAGCGGCAAGATCACCATCAAGGCTGACTCGGATCCGGTGACTGATGTGCGATTGACCCTCTCCGGTCAGGTCATGGATGTCAGCGGCAAGCCCATTACTCACAATGGCGAGAGCTTGAGCTGGAAAGCGGTTGGCACCGATGGCCACACCTTCCAGGCAGTGACCAGTGGTGGTCTGGTGGTGATGACGGTCTCCATCCCCACTGTCCCCGCCAGCATCGCCGCCCACACCAGCGCCGAAATTGGTTATCAGGTGACGTTGCACACCAACCTGGATCACGGCACTGACAACAAGCTGACGCTGACCCTGCCGGTCAAGGTCACTGATAGTGATGGCAGCGTGACCACCGGCAGTACCACTGCGGTGATCAATGATGCGGCCAATCCAGTGATCACCAACATCGAGGGGGGGGCAGTCAAGGAGTCGGATCTCAATGGTGGCAGTGGCCAGCATGGGGGCACCAGCCCCTCAGGCACGGGAGAAGTTGCAATCGGCCAGGTGACGATTGCAGCCGGGAGTGACCGGGTGGTCTCTCTGCAACTGGATGTGGCCCGTTTCAACGCCCTCAACACCCTAACCTCGGGGGGCAAGGTCGTCACCATTGGCGCCGATAGCCAGCCGGGTGTCTACCTTGGCAAGGACAGTGCAGGCAAGCTCATCTTCAAGCTGACTCTGGATGTCTCCGGTCGTTATACCTTCAAGTTGATCGGCAATCTGGATCACAGCGCCCAAGGCAAGGATCTGCTGGACATTAAGTTGCCGCTACAGGCATTGGACCGTGACGGAGACCTCAGTGCCGAAGTGATTGGCCATGTGAGCGTGCAGGATGATGTGCCCCTTGCGGTTGATGCGAGACAGGCTCTGAATGAAGGTGCGAACGTGACCGGCGATCTGCTGGCCACTGCCAGCGAGGGAGCGGACGATGCGGCAGTGAAATCGGTGACCATCAATGGCACCGAGCACCCCATCGCCGCCAAGGGCGACACCACCATTGCGGTCACAGACAGCACTGGGCAGACCATAGGCACCCTGGTGATCAATGCTGAGGGTAATTACAGCTTTACTGCCAAACCCGGTATCGATCACAGCAATACTACGCTGGTACAGCAGATAGAGTTTCATCTGGTGGACGGGGACCGAGATACTGATGATGGGGTCCTGACCCTGACTATCGGGGATGAGGCAGGCCAACTTACCGTGATCGCGGCCACCGGCCAAGAGGATGCGGGGGCGACCAATCCCGGCCAGGGGATCCCCATCACCATGAGCCTGGATGTGGGGGATTTCGATCGGGGCGAGCATGTGGAGCAGTTGCTTATCCAGGCGCCTGCCAATGCCCAGGGCACCTTCTATTTCAACGGTGTCGCACTGACCACCATCACCCAGGGTGGCAAGACCTGGTATCAGGTGCCGCCAGAGGCCATGGTGGCGGTGGCCAATACCAACGACAAGTTCCAGCTGACCGGCGTCACCTTCGTACCAAATCACGACTACTCGAGCTACAACAACGGGGGCAGCGCGCTGCGCTTCCCGGTGCAATTACAGGTGGGCGTCACCGAGGGGGACAAGCCACCGGTGTTGACCGGCAATCTGGACATTACGGTAGAGGGCATTGCCGACAAGCCGCTCTGGGATGGGGCGAGCACGAATCAGCACTATAACACCAATGAGGACAGCACTGGCATCGCGCTCAACGTGAAGGCTGCGCTCACCGACACCGATGGCTCCGAAACCCTGAGCTACCAGATTAAGTGGGAGTCGGGCAAGGGCGCGCTCATGCTCAACGGGGTTGAACTCAAGCCAAACGCCAGCGGACTCTACACCGTCTCTGCCAGTGACATTAACAAGGTGACCGTGGTTCCGGGCAAGGATTTCAGTGGTGACATCAAGCTGTCGGTGACCCCGATCAGCACGGAGCAGAACCCGATCGCTCTGGGTCAGGGTACGGCGCAGGGAGACAAGATTGAGCTGGTGATCAACGTCAATCCGGTGGCGGATGACGCCAAGCTGACAGTGCGCGAGATCCAGGGCAAGGAAGATACCCTGCTCGATCTGGGCAACAAGATCTCTCTGGCCCATCTGGGTGACAAACTCGATGGCTCCGAGCAGATGTTTGTCCGCATCAGTGGCTTGCCTGCCGGTGCAACCTTGTTGTTGGGGGGCGTCGCCGTGGCGTGGAACGCGGCGGGTTACTATGAGGTTCCCTACAATCGCATTGGCGAACTCAAGCTGCAGCCGCCGAAAAACAGCAACGTCGATTTTGACCTCACCATCAAAGGGGTGGTGAAAGACACCGCCACCTTGACCGATGCCAATGGTCAACCCCATACCGTGGTCAGCGAGAAAGAGGCAGGTCGTCAGACACTTCATGTGGATCTGGTGGGGGTGGTCGATAGACCGGACTTTATCCTCAATGGTACCCACTGGACCCATGATGGCATTGGTCAAGGCTACAGCATCACCGTGGCCGAAGATGGCAAAGCGCCGCTCAACTTCAAGCTGGTTTCCGGTGAACTGGCGGCGACCCCGTTAGATACCTCGGAAAGCCTTAACCTAGTGCTGAGTGGTCTGCCGGAAGGGGCCAAGGTATTCGATGCCAGCGGTAAGGCGCTGACGCTTACCTTTGCCGGACTCGATGCCCATGGCAAGCCGACCTATCAGGTTAATGTCTCGGATCTTGGTAATCTGGTGATCCAGCCGCCCCATAACAGCACGGCGGATTTGAACCTGATCGCCAAGGTGGTGGTGACCGAGAACGATGGTGATCACAAGAGCTTTGAGGTGCCCCTGCATATCAAGGTTGAGCCGGAGATCGATGCCACCAACTACAGCAATACCAGCCATGGCCTTGAAGATCAGTTTGTGGTGCTGGACTGGCATCCGGTGCTGAGCGATGGCGCCGAGAAGGTGACACACCTCACTCTCTCAGGCATCGAGCCCGGTTACGAGATCTGGATCCGGGTGGGTGGGGTCGAGACCCAGCTCATCGTGAACGGCGGTGGGGTGGACTTGAGTGACACAGATCTGAAGAGCCTGTTAAACGGCGGCCAGCTGTTGGTGAAAGCACCGGAAGATAGCGACAGGGATACCACCATCCAGAGTCATGTCACCGTGACCCAGCAGGATGTGGATTCCAATGTGGTGGTTAACAAGGTGATTGATGGTCAGCTGCATGTGGATATCCAGGCTGTGGTAGAGCCGGATGGCGAATTGCAGATAGACAACCCAATCTTGATTGGTTTCCTCGATCAACCAGTGGATCTGGTGGGTGCATTCAGTTTTGACGACCGCGATCCCAGCAGCAGTGAACGGATCGACTATCTGGTGATCAGCGATTTGCCTCCTGGATTTGTCGTCAATGGCGGTATCAGCGATGGTAAGGGCAACTGGACTGTTCCGGCTGGCAATCTGGGCAATTACAGCTTGCATGCGCCAGATGGCTTTACCGGCCGGGTTAATTTCAAGGTAAGTGCTCGGATTCTGGACTATAGCGATGACGGAGATATCAGTGCCCCCGTGATTCGCGAAATGCCCGTGTCGGCAATCTTCATCTTTGCCAACGCGACCGATGAAAAGGCAGCCCAGATCATATTCCAACCTGCTGCCGTAGTCGGGGTTGAGGATCATGTTGTCGATCTCGGGGCTCAGCTCAAATCGCAGATTGTGATTGCGAGCAAGGATAGTAATCACGATGAAGTGAGCATTGTCATCACAGGGCTCCCACCGGGAGTCACTTTGCAGGGGCTTAATTATGACTTCGTCAATGGCGAATACCTGATCAAACTGCCGACCAGCCTGAGTGGTCTGGAGAATTTGACGCTGGGGTTACCCACTGATTACGCCGGTACACTCAATCTGAACGTGCGAGTCGTTAATACCGATACCACCAGCGGTGATACCAAGCTGGTCGAGAAGCAAGTCACTCTCTCCATCACTCCGGAAGTAGATATCAACGGTGGCCAGGATGGTCAGCCCGAGCTGACGCTGCAGGTCAAGGATGTGAACGGTCAGCCCAGCAACCTGGAAGACACCGAGATCCACCTCGATCTCTCGGTCAAACTGGCTGATATCAGCCCTAGCGTGGCTGCTGGTGGCCTCGAGACGGTGAAGGCGGTGACCATTACCGTCGATCCCAAGTTTGGCTATTTCCTGGTCGGCAATCAGCCACTGACCACCCTGGTGGTCAGTGGTGTGGCGGCGCTTAAAGATCTGGTGTTTGTGCCCAAAGAGCACTTTAGCGGCAAGGTGCCGCTCGATATCCAGGTCGATATTCTCGATACCGCCACCACCGGCACGGCGCAAGCCAGCTGGAACGGGCATGCAGAGTTTGAGATAAAATCGGTCAACGATCCGGCCAAGCTCACGGTGCACAGTGTCACGGGGAGCGAGGATGGTACGGTCAACCTTGCCGGATTTGGTGCAACCCTTATCGACAACGATGGCTCGGAGCAGATCGTCGCGCTGCAGATCAAGGGAGTACCGGATGGCTTCACCCTGTCGGCTCCGGCGGTCAACAATGGCGGCGGCGTATGGCAGATCCCGGTGGGGACCGACTTCTCCAAGCTGGCCCTGATCCCGCCAGCGGACTTCAGCGGCACAGTCGATCTAACCTTCAGTGCTTTCACTCTTGATAAAGGTCTGACGGTGCCATGGGAGGAGCCTGGCAGTTTCAAGGTGACGATTAACCCGGTGGGGGATGCCATCATAGCCGATATTCAGGGTCAGGCGAGCGGTACCGAAGGGGATGTGATCACCCTGGATCTGGGGCTGGAGACCCGGGATACCCAGCCAACCGGCGGCAATGCGGGTAATGTGCATGAGAACAAGCCGGAGCAGGTGCGAGTCACCATCGAAGGGGTCCCTGATGGCGCCCAGATCCGCTTGCCAAACGGCGTAGTGGGGACGGTTGTTGATCTGGGTGGCGGTCGCTGGCAGGTCACCACCGAGGGTGGCAAGCTTGGCGCGGTCGAGTTGGTGACCAATGATGCCAACGGTACACTGGATCTCAAGATCACGGCTCAGAGCCTCGATAACGGCGCCCTTGGCCCCGTGGTCAATGGCACCATCCATGTGGATGTGAGCCTAGTCAACGATGCGCCCATTAACGTATTGCCAACGACCCCTCAGGTCGCGCAGGAAGATCAACCTTTCATCATCCACGGCTTGCAGGTGAAAGATGTTGATGCGGGCAGCAGCCCCATCAAGATCACCCTGTCGGTGGAGCATGGCACCCTGACGCTGCCGGCTGGCAGCGGCGTGACTGTGGTCGGCAACGGTACCGGTTCTCTGGTGCTGACCGGCACGCTGGCCGATCTCAATGCCTTGCTCTCTGGTGGGGTGACCTATCAGGGCAACAGTGATTTCCACGGCAGTGACGCCCTGACCATGGTCACCAACGATCAGGGGAATACCGGTAGTGGCGGGGCGCTCAGCGATACCGATGTGCTGCCCATCGAGGTGCAGCCGGTCAACGATGCGCCGATCAATCAGCTGCCAACTGCGCCGCTGGTGGCGCAGGAAGATCAGCCGTACACCATCCACGGCCTGCAGCTGAAGGATGTGGATGCGGGTAGTAGCGCCATCGAGGTTCGCCTCTCGGTGGCGCACGGCACCCTCAATCTGGTGGCGGGCAGCGGGGTGACGGTGACCGGCAACGGTAGCGGGATGCTGGTGCTCAGCGGGCCGCTGGATGCCATCAATGCGCTGCTGTCCGGTGGGGTGACTTATCAGGGTGAGCAGGACTTCAATGGTCAGGATCAGCTCACCATGGTGACCAATGATCTTGGCAATAGCGGCAGTGGTGGCGCGCTGAGCGATACCGACGTGGTAGCCATCGAAGTGCAGCCGGTCAACGATGCCCCGGTCAATCAGCTGCCTAGCAGCATGACGGTGAAGGAAGATGGCTCCCTGTCGCTCTCCGGCGTCAGCGTGAAGGATGTGGATGCAGGCAGTGCGCCTGTCTCCATGGTGCTGCGGGTCGAGCATGGTGTACTGACCCTGCTGGGGGCGACTGGCGCTGTGGTTGTGCAGGGGGCGGGGACCAGCGAGATCTCCCTGGTGGGGTCGCTGACCGATCTCAACCAGTTGCTGGCAAGCAACCTTCACTATGAACCGGCCAAAGATTTCTGGGGGCAGGACACGCTCACAGTCACTACCTCTGATCAAGGCAACAGCGGCGCAGGCGGGGCGAAGAGTGATACCGATCAGGTGGCCATCACGGTCACGGCCGAGCCAGATATGCCGAGTCTGACCGTGGATCAGCAGGCGTTCCATGCCTTGCAGGGGGCCGTTATCCCCCTTGGCATCAACGCCAGCGTGGTCAATCCGGCAACCGGCGAGCTCTCCATCCGCATCAGTGGTCTGGATGGGGCGCAAGTGCAGGACGAGCATGGCCAGAGCGTCGGTCATGCCGATGGCAATGGCGATTGGCTGATCCCGGCCGATCACTCGGCTCCGCTCTTCTTCAGCGGTTTTGGTGACGGTGACCATGTGCTGGGGATCAGTGCCGAGTCGAGTGTTGGTGGTTCAACCTTTAGCACGCCCCTTGAGACCATCCCGGTGCACGGCCAGAGTGGTCATGAGCTGGTCGGTTCGGATCAGGGGGATTGGTTGTTTGGCTCCGCCGGTGATGATCGTCTGCTGGGGGGGCATGGCAACGACATCCTCACCGGCGGGGCTGGCAGCGATCTCTTCGTCTGGCAGCACGGGGACGAGAGGCGTCAGGGGCAGCCCGCGATCGATACCATCACCGACTTCCACCCGGAGCAGGGGGACAAGATCGATCTGGCCGACATGCTGCAGGGTGTCACAGGCAATGGTGTCGATGATCTGCTCAAGCATCTCTCAGCCTCGGTGACCATGGGGAGCAATGGCCTGAGTGATGTGAATCTGTCGGTTTCGCCCGCGGGTGATGGCCAGATAACCCAGCAGATCACCCTGAAGGATGTGGACCTGACCAGCTGGCATCTGGCCACTACCTCGTCCCACGATGTGCTGCAGAGCATGCTGGATAACCACAGTCTGATCACTCAGCACCCCTGATAGTGTGGTGGCCTTTTTGAGGCCGACTTATGTGGTGTGTTTCATGGGGCGCTTCGGTGCCCCATGCACATACTGTCTGATCGCAATTCCCTTCCGTGATTTGATGGCTGATTGCCACAGCGCTGCAAACAGGTCGTCGCTGTGTTATCCATAGCGTCAATGAGGGGGATATGAATGCGCCTAAAGCTGCTCAAGGTGGATCAAATGGTGTGCTGCGCTGGCCAATATGGCTTGTTGTTGTGGCTCGGGTTGCCCATCCCAATTGGCATAGGGCAGGGCGAGGCTGGGATTGCTGCCAAGTTTATCCCGATTGCACCAGAGAAAGTGCCACTAGAGACTCTTGAAGGGGCAGCTCCACCCACTCGATGGCATCCACATAGATGCCGAGATACCACTGATCCATCTCATCAGGATTGATCCCCGCCAGCAGGGCAAGTGACGTGGCGTGCGCTTGGGTAAGATAACGAACAGGGGGCGCGGGCGGATCAACGTCACTGCCGGTTTACTGCTTATGTGTATGTTTTATGAGCACTTGCTCTGCTCCCGGTCTGATCCATCACGGGCTTAATGCAGGTCTCGGCAGTAAGTCCCATCGCAACGCCAAATAGTAAGGCCCAGTGAAAACCGCCCAGTAAAAAAGCCCCCGCATCAAGGTGCGGGGGCTTTTTGTTTATCGAGGCGGAGCAGGGGTTAGACCGCCTGATACTCCAGCTCGACGGAGCCCAGCGCCTTGAGGGTGGACTGGGCGGAGTCACGCTGGCTGATCTGGCCGTTTTTGCTCTCCAGCAGCACGGCGCGGTTGATGGTGGCGAGATCTTCACCGCCCAATACCGCGTGGGCACAGGCCATCTGCATCGGCGGCAGGCTGGGGTTGAAGGCGGCGTTCTCGGCGTAACGGCCAGTGAACATACGACCATCGGCAAACTGCAGCGCCACAGCGGCATAGCCCTGGCTGTAAGGGGCATAGCTTTGACGGGCGGCAGTCAGCGCGGCTTGCCACAGCGGGTCTTCGCTTTGAAGCGATAGCTCTGCGTGATCCTGCGGGCTCATCAGCGCATCTGTGATGTCGAGATCCGCCGGGCCGAACGAGTGGGGCAGGAAGGATTGCAGGGTGCTCAAGTCATCGGGCAGAGAAACTTTGAGGATCTTGGCGGTGCTCAGCTCATTCATAAACTGACGGCAGTGGCCACAGGGGGTGTAGTTGACGGTGATCTCGCTGATCCCGGTCTCGCCGCCCAGCCAGGCGTTGGAGATGGCAGACTGCTCGGCATGGACCGAGTGGAACAGCCCTTGCCCCGCAAACTCCATGTTGGCGCCGAAGTACCAGCTGCCGCTCAGGCCGCAGGCGATGGCACCGACATAAAATTTGGAGATGGGCGCCACCGAGCAGGCGGCAGCCAGCGGCAACAGGGCGAGGCGCAGAGCGCGCTCATCGAGGCCTGTGGCGGCTTTCAGGGTGGCGACTTGCTCCGGGGTGAAGCGGGCGTTGAATTCGGCACTATCCAGCATGGGCTGCACGGCTGCTTTGAGCGGAGCAGAGAGGGTATCGAATGGCTTGGCAAAACGGGGATGCATAGTGTGTCCTCAAAGGCCAATTGGGCGGCCATTGTAGGGAGCAAGCTCAGGTAAATGTGTGAGCAGGCTCACGCCCTGACGGGCAAACGGAGGCTGATGGTAATGGAAACGTTTGTCTTGTGCAAATTGTGCGGCAGGTCGCACCCCGAGAGGCCTGCAGGCCCCTCGGGGTGGTCAATAGGTGGTCAATGGGTAGTCAGATCAGCCAGTGATAGATGGCAAACAGCAGGGGGGCAACGGCAGCGGTGAGGATCCCGCATACCACCATGGCCAGCGATGCAAAAGCTCCCTGGGTGATCCCCTTCTCGGCGGAGGTGGCGGTGCCGATGGCATGGGCACAGGCCCCCATGGCAAGACCTTGCGCTTCCGGGTCGGTCACTTTCAGCAGTTTGAGCAGTGGGTAGCCGATCAGCGCGCCGACAATCCCCACCACCACGACTACGGCCGCCGCGATGGCGGGAATACCGCCGATGGACTGGCTGACACTCATGGCGAGCGGGGTAGTAATGGATTTGGTGGCGAGTGATGCCAGCAGTGCCGGATCTGCGCCCATAAAATGACCGATCAGCAGGGTTGTGCACACCGAGATCAAGACGGAGGCGAGGGTACAGATTAGGATGGGCTTGAGCTTGGCCTGAATTTGGCGTGCCTGCTGATAGAGCGGCAGCGCCAGCGCCACCACGGCGGGCTCCAGCAGCATGGTAATGGGGCTGCTGCCGCGCTCGTACTGCTCAAGAGGCAGATCGAACCAGAGCAGCAGGCCGATGATCACCGCGGTCGGCACCAGCACCGGATTGATGATGGGCCAGGGCAGGCGGCGATAGAGGGCGCGGGTGGTGAAATAGAGCGCGAGCGTCAGGGGGATAGCGCACCAGAAGATCATTTGTTCATCCTCTGGTAGAGCCGACCGACGGTAGCGAGGATCAGCACAATCCCGAGCACGATACAGAGCATGATCAGGCCGAAGGATTGGCGCAGGGGCTCAAGCCAGGCCACCAGCCCGACCGCTACCGGCACGAACAGCACGCCCATGTGGCGCAGCAGCAAGCCTGCTCCCTGCTCGACCCAGTGCAGCTTGATCAGTTGCAGGGAGAGCAGCACAAACAGCAGCAGCATGCCGATGATGCTGCCGGGGAAGGCAAACGGCAGGATAGCTGCCACGGTTTTGCCTGCCAGCAGGCAGGCGACGATGACCATAAAGTCACGAAGGAACAGCAAGGCACGTTGCGCGATCACGTGAGCCCCATCGACTGTGAAGAAAAATGCAGTTTACCAGAGAGGCCGGGTCGCGGCATTAAAACAATAACAACTGAAATCAGTTCGTTTGAAGCTGATTTGTATGACGATGATCTGTTGAACAATCTTTTGAACATCGTCTGATAGCACCCTTTTCGAACTACAAGGAGTAGTGATGACATCCCTCTTGTCCCGAGTTCGCCTGCTGGCGAACGATAATGCGTTGCCATCCCACCTGCTGCAAACCCGTCAGTGGGAAGGGCCTCTGTGCCGGGTGCGGCTCGACAACACCGGCGTTGACGCCACCCCGGTTGAGTGCTGGGTGCTGTTTGACGGCAAGCTTGGCCTGCCGCTGGAGAGCGCCATTTATGGCGAAGGATTCCAGATGCTGGCCCAGACCATGGGCAGCTGGCAATCACCGCAGCCGGTCGGCCGTTGTCCCGATGCCAGCGTCTATCGCATTACCGACGACAATGGCTACCATACCGTTCACAACCTGCTGCTGGTGGAACATGGCAAGGGGTGGCTGCTGCTCGCCTTTGCCAGCTGCCACCGTTTTGGCGGGGAGTTTCGCCTCTACCCCGATGGTCGCTTGCAGATCCTGATGAACGGCGAAGGGCGGGAGCTCTCGGCTGGTGAGCACTGGCAGAGCGAGGCGCTGATCTGCCTGGAAGGGGCGGAGCGCGAGGATCTGCTGGCCGAGCTGGCACAGCTGATCGAGGCCGAGCACGGCTCGCTGATCGGCCAGGTGAGTGATCGCCCGAGCGGTTGGTGCTCCTGGTATCACTACTACGCCGAGGTGAGCGCTGCCGATATTCGCGAAAATCTGCAGGTGCGTGCCGAGCGTTTCCCGGCCCTGCGCTATGTGCAGATCGACGATGGCTATCAGGCCAAAATGGGTGACTGGCTCACTCCCTCTGCCAAGTTCGAGCAAGGTGTGGCATCACTGGCTGCGGAGATCAAACAGGCTGGCTGCGAACCGGCCCTCTGGGTCGCTCCCTTTATCGCCGAGCCCGGTTCGCAGGTGTTTCAGGATCACCCCGACTGGTTTGTGAAGGGGGATGACGGACTGCCGCTCCCCTCCGAGCGGGTGACCTATGGCGGCTGGCGCTGTACCCCTTGGTATGTGCTGGACGGTACCCACCCCGAGGTGCAAGCGCACCTCGAGCGGGTGTTTCGTACCCTGCGCGAGCAGTGGGGCATCCATTACTTCAAGCTCGATGCCAACTTCTGGGGCGCCATCCACGGTGGCCGTTTCCACGATCCGGCAGCCACACGGGTTGAGGCCTATCGGCGCGGTATGGCTGCCATCTTGCGCGGCGCAGGGGAGGGAGCCTTCTTGCTCGGTTGCAACGCCCCGATCTGGCCAAGTCTTGGGCTGGTGCACGGGATGCGGGTGAGTGACGATGTGGAGCGCAATGGCCACCGCTATCGCCAGATCGCCCGCGAGGCGTTTTGCCGCGCCTGGCAAAACGACAAGCTCTGGGCCCTCGATCCCGACTGCATCTGCTTGCGGGATCTGCCGACCCAGCAGGCCAGCAAGGCGGATTACCGCTTCCATCTGGCCACGCTGGTGGCGAGCGGCGGCATGACCCTGGCGGGTGATCGACTTCAAGATCTCGACGAGGAGCAGGCGGCGCAACTGCGCAAGCTGCTGGCGCTTTGTGCGGCCCGGACACCCTCTGCCCGTTTCGAGTCGATGGACTTTGCCTGTGGCGAAGTGAACCTGCCGCAAGGGGGATCCTTGCTCTGCCTGTTCAACTGGGAGGGACAACCACAAGAGTTTCTGCTGCCGGAAGGGGGAACCGATTTTTGGCAAGGGCAGGCTGTCGGCACGGCGGTGACCCTGCAAGGGGGCGAGGGGCAGGTGATCCACTACACCTGATCATTGCGTCACAACAAACAATTCAGGCTCCATCACGGAGCCTGAATTGTTTCAATCAGCGGTTATCAGCCACGGTTGTCAGTAACGCCACTCAAAACCGACGGCGTATTTGGCGGAGCCATAGCCCGGGATGTCACTGCCGGAGGCGATCGCCTTGAGGGTCAGCAACGGGGTGATGGGCACCCCCAGACCAAAACCGATGGCCAGTTGGTCATTAGGGTTCCCCATCAGATCGACCCGCATCACCCGATAGAGCGACATATCCTGGCTCAAGTGGGTATAAGCCTGAGAGGCGCGGTTATAGACCTGGCCAAATACCTCCAGTTGAAAACCCGCCTGGGCAGTGATGACTAATGGCACCCCGACAAACTTGTAGAGGTTGGAGTCGTTAAAGTAGCTGTTGGTGATCTGGGGGGTGAAGTCAGTTTGCTGGTAAAGGGTGCTGAAGTTGTGTTCGACGATCTGGTAGGTCTGCTCTGGCAGACGGGCAAGATAATCCGGCACATCGAACCGGTATGCGGCGTTGGCTGCCAGTGGCAGCAGGGCCAGTAATCCGAGCAGTGCGTGGTGACGAGGCATCAGCAAATGGCTTCCGTTCGGCCAAAGAGATCTCTTGCTTGGGAGACATCCGCCCTGGATGTTGCAAGATATTGGTTTTTGGGGAAATCCCCTTCGTCATTATGACCTGAAGAAGGGGATGGGCGGGAAGGATTTATTGTGAAATTACTCACAACTCATAAATCTTCCAGATAGCGATAGAGACTCTTGAGGATGGCAAAGTTCCGTTCGTTACTCTGATTCTGCTCCGCCAGCGCTTCGAGACGGGGTACATAGTCTGGCAGACGACGGCTGAAGTAGTCGCTGCAGTGCAGACGCCAGCGTTTCTGCTCCGCCTCGCTCAGGGTGTGCGGCCAGTTGCGGGCGCGGTAGCGGAACAGCATCTCGGGCAGGCGTGAGTCGGTGAAGGCAAACTCCCGCTCCCCCAGCTGATCTGCGGGGGTTGCACGCACCAGATCCATGGTGGACTTGTCACCGTGGCCAAAGAATCCGGCGTAGAGCTGGGTATCGGGGTCGCTGTCATTGCTGCCAGCAAACTCCTGATTGAACACCTCCACCAGTTTTTCTCGCACCTCGGGATGGGCGCGCAGCAGATCCAGGCTCTTGCGGCACTGCTCCCTATCGATGCCAAGCTGGTCGGCCCGCTCCGGGGTCAGGGTAGCGGCCGGTGCCAGCACCGGGCACTTATTGATGTGTACCAGCTTGACCGGAATAGCCGCCAGATCCCCCAGCTCCTCTTTCTTGGTATAGAGGCGCTCGCGGATCTCCTCGCTCGACAACTCGATAAGCGGGGTGGGGTCACGGGTCAGATCCACCATGATCACCGCATTCTGGTTGGTCGGGTGCCAAGCAAGCGGCGACACCCAGCTCACGCAACCTTGCCAGGGGGAGAACATGCCGGAAACGTGCACCAGCGGCTTCATGGTCACCACATCAATCAGCGCCTTCACCTTGTTCTTGTTGCGCAGATCAAAGAGATAGCCAAACAGCTTGGGCTGAGCCTTTTTTACCAGTTTGGCCATCTCGATGGTAGCCAGCACGTCGGAGAGCGCATCATGGGCATTGGCGTGCGACACGCCGTTGGCGACCGTCAGCTTCTCCAGCCGGAAACTCGGCTTGCCCTCATCATCAAACGCCCACTCGATCCCCTCTGGCCGCAGGGCATAGCAGGCCCGCAGCATGTCGAGGATATCCCAGCGGGAGTTGCCGTTTTGCCAAGCGTAGGCGTAGGGGTCATAGAAGTTGCGATAGAGGGTGTAGCGGGTCACTTCGTCATCGAAGCGGATGCTGTTGTAGCCCAGTACGCAGGTATTCTGAGTGGCGAACTGCTCGTGGATCTGGCGAATGAAATCCGCCTCGCACAGCCCGTCCTTCATCGCCTTTTGTGGCGTGATGCCGGTTATCAGGCACGCCTCCGGGTCCGGCAGGTAGTCCGCTGGCGGCTTGCAATAAATCACCAGCGGCTCGCCAATGATGTTGAAATCTGCATCGGTACGAATACCGGCAAACTGTGATGGCCTGTCCTTGGCAGGGCTGATGCCGAAGGTCTCGTAGTCGTGGAAATAGAAGGTAGGATTTGTCTGCTGGTTCATTTCGTGGTTCTGAATTGTGTCTATATGCTTGAAAAACAAGTCGTTATACGGAGTGTTATCTCAGATTGTCTCACTTTGTCCGACCTTGATTCAGTCCGTTTCAGACCAGTTTGGTACATATCTGTGTACACGTTAGGACGCGTTAATGTGTCAGTGAAAAATCAGATGACCAGTCACAGGAGAGTCATATGCCACTTACTGATACGAAGCTACGGGCCCTCTATGGTAAGCCCTACTTTGGCAAGACGGAATTGTCAGACCGTGATGGATTGTCAGCTCGGGTCACCGAGCGAGGCACCATCTCGTGGCAATATCGCTATCGCTGGCAAGGAAAAGCGGCGAGACTCAAAATTGGACGCTATCCCGACCTTAAACTCGCTGATGCCAGGGCGTTGATCCCTGCAATCCGTGGTGCACTTGAGCGTAATGAACATCCCAGAGTTTTCTGGGATAAGCTCCACCAGAAGCATGATGTCACACTTAAACAGTGCTGCGAGCATTTTCGTGAACACCATCTGCCCAAGCTGCGGCCCCGTACGGTCATGCTCTATGAGCATACCATGCAGCGCTATTTCGAACCTCTGTTTATTGGTATTCCGGTTGAACAGATCCCGTTTTCGAGCTGGCTGGAGTGGTTTGATAAGATTGGCAAGAAAAAGCCGAAAAACGCAGGGCATTTATTGCGCAGATTAAAGTCCATTCTTAGTTTTTGTATTCGGCGTAATCTCATTGGCGGCTCCCCGGTGCTGCAATTACGCACCGAAGATGTGGGCTCTCAACCTGAGAGAGGTACTCGTGTGTTGACCATGCGTGAACTTGCTCAGATTTGGATTGCATTTGAACAGAGCAGGGCCAGCCGCGGATTAAAATTGGCAGCCAAATTGGTGATCCTGCTTGGTTGTCGCAGTGGCGAGGCATTGGGTGCACAGTGGAGTGAGTTCAATATGGAGGAGCAAATTTGGACGGTTCCCGCTGCTCGTGCCAAATGTGGGGCGCCAATACGTAGGCCTATTCCTACGAGAGTGATGACGTTGTTGCAAGAAACGGCAGCGAGATCTCGGCTAAAGGGCGGCCCTGTATGTCGCTCGCCAGTGAATCCGAAAAGGTCATTGAGTAGTGCATCTCTCATCCAGTTAGCAGAGCGTGTGCGAGATAAGCTGGATCTGCCGTATTGGCGTATGCATGACATGCGTCGGACGCTGAGTACGCGTTTATCGGAAGAACGCGTCATGCCTCAGGTAACCGAGAAAATGCTTGGCCACCGAATGGCGGGTGTGATGGCTATTTACAATCTTCATGATTGGACCAATGAGCAACGTGAGGCATATGAGTTATGGGATAAAAAATTAATGGAAGCTCATGTACAGGATCTTTAGCGGCAACCAATTGAAATAGATATAAAAAAGGCTTCGTTTGTGATCTGATTTTATCGCCAAACAAAATCAACACGCGCGAAGCCTATGACCATTATTAATGCTAATCAC
>NZ_FKKY02000101.1:0-480 GCF_900079845.1 Aeromonas sp. EERV15
AAGGGCACGGCCGCCGACAACGGCACCGCGACGCTGGAGCCGAGCGCCATCGCCGCGACGTTCTGGGACCTCTACACCGCGAGGATGCCGCACTCCGTCGCGCTCGGTTGAGCACGCCTCGAGTGCGATAGGCTTCCTTGAGCCCTCCCGAACCGTCCGTATGGATCGTCGTCTGAGCGAGACGAACACACGCTCCCCGCCATCGAGCCTCCTCGCGGATCAGCAGGTACCAAACGACCAGCAGAAGGGTCCAATCCCAGACTGGCAGCACATGCGCGTGGCGTTACAGCAGTTGTCATTGCAGTAACACCACCATGCCGACTGCGTCCCCGCCGTGGCCTTTAGGCGTTCGTCACCTGCTACGAAGGGAGCAATCTTTCCGCGTAGGATGTCCTCATTCAGCTGAAGCAACGACTGCTCGAATTGCTGTCGCTCCTCAGCAGGCGCCTCTGCGAGCCATGCTGGATCCAGCGTGAGTGT
>NZ_FKKY02000150.1:0-445 GCF_900079845.1 Aeromonas sp. EERV15
CTGCCAGCGACGCCGGCTCGAGCGCCGCGCCGCCGTAGAGCGCGACGGCCCAGCGGGCGATGTCCCCCGCGCTCGCCACCAGGGCGCCGGCGGACCACGGCATCGAGGGGTGGATGGCCGTCGTGATGTCCGTCCCGTCGCCGGAGTAGCCGCGGGCGAGCTCGCCAGCGATCGGCTCCTCTCCGTCGAACGAGGTGCTCGAGAGCGCGTTCGGATCGAGCACCCTGTCGCGGATCACGCTGGCGATGCCCTCGCCGGTCGCAGCCTCGATGATCATCCCGAGGAGGATGTAGTTCGTGCTCGAGGAATGCCACCCCGCGCCGGGCGCGAAATAGGGATCGTGCGCGGCGGCGGCGGCGGCGATCTCCTCGGGGCTCCACACGCGGGCCGGATCGGCCATCGCGGCGAGCCGGAGCTCCTCGTCCTCCGTGTAGTCGAAGATGCC
>NZ_FKKY02000072.1:0-538 GCF_900079845.1 Aeromonas sp. EERV15
ATGCTTGATTTCGGCTTTGTTTAATTCTTCAACTTGTCGTTTTACGTAAGTCTTTAATTCTTCTAGTGCCTCAGGATCATTTTTATAATATTTTTCAACAGCCGTTGACCATTTTTCTACAAAATGATTGATTTCATCTTTTGTCATAACATGGTTAATTTGCGCACCTATTCCGATTCCTTTAATAGTTGCTTTTATTACATCATCTGTATAGTATTTATTATCCTTGCTTGTTGCAGCTGCCATAACTCTATTATTAAATTCATTCAATGATTTTGCGTCTTGCCAGCTTGTGTTAACTTGGATATATTCCTGCCAAGATTCTTTAGGCAATTCTTCACCTCTTGCTTGGGAGGCCATTAACATTCTTTGGCTTAAATCATAATTGAAGTATTTTGCAAGATTTTTTCTTGCTTCATCAGATGTCTGCATTTTATATAAAGCAGTTTGGAATCTTCCGCGATCTTTTCCGTGTAATATTGACATAGATTCCATCTTAAATTCATCAGACTTTTGTGCGAATCCGTAGCGGGCTACT
>NZ_FKKY02000041.1:0-3188 GCF_900079845.1 Aeromonas sp. EERV15
CGGGAGGACATGCGCCAGTCCAGCGAATGGGCCAAAGTCGAGCTGAAGCGGCGCAGAGAGCTGCGTGAAAGCTCGATAGTTATCTCACCAGATAACCCAGTTATCTCAGGAGATAACAATCCTAACGGCTGAAGCCCCTTGGCTTTGGCCCTTGCTCTGGGGCCATCTTCCGCCGGATCTCGGCCTCCAGCTTGCGAGCCAGATCCTGCTCCTGCTGCCTCCGCTGATTGTCCTGCTGTATCGCCACGGCCTGCTTGAGAACTTCAGCCACCTGCTCCTTGGATAGCCCCTTAAACGGCTCCTGAAGCGCTTGGAGCTGTTTCTGGGTGTCAGCCAATGCCATCCTAGCCTTAACCGCCGCCCCGCGCTGAGAATCGCTTTCAGAGGCTTTCTCAGCGACAACCTTGAACGCCTTCGCAAACTTGGCATTGAGCCGATCCGCTACTCCGAGCGGGGTCTCAATCATGGGCCTCAGTCCGATCTTGCCCAGCAATCCCTCGCCTTGCGAGGTTTGCGGCTTGAGATCCGCCTCCCCGATCTCGGGAGGCACGGGGATTTGCTGCCCCAGTGCGTTGTAATGGGCCTTGATGCGCTTGTGGGTCGCCTTGCTGCCCTCGATGCCCCGCACCAGTCCAAGGTGCTTGACGGCCTCGGCATAGCTGCTCTGGTCGTTGCTCATCTTGGTGCGGTTGCCGATGAACTCCTTGGCGCTCAACCGCCCATCTTTGGTGATCGGGACCACGAACGCCGACATGTGGGGGGTCTTCTCGTCCAGGTGAATCGACGATACCAGGATGTTTTCCCGCCCGTACTTCTCGGCCAGCCAGTCCATCGAGCTCTGGTAGAAGTCCGTTTTCCGGCCTGAACCCGCATTGATCCACCACTCCGGTGATGCGCTCAGGACGTACTCGATAGCGAGCACCGCATCCTTGCGCCGCTTCTCCGGTAGCTTCTCCCGCAGCTTGCCCATCGCCTCGTCTGTGGAACGGGCGGCCATGTGCATGTTGTGCCGGAGTCTTTCGGGGTCTGCATTGGGGGTGTCGCGCTCCCGAAAGCAGTGTTTGAGGGAGGCAGCAACCGAGCCCATTCCCGATAGTTTCTTGCAGCGCATGATGGCAAAGGCGGCCATGTGTCTTCCCCTCTTGGTGGACTGTCGGAGAGGCTGGAGGGGGGCGACAGAATGGCGACCTCCGGAGGGCCTCTTGACAAGCAAGAGTACTCACTAGACTTTACTTCGTAAAGTCGCTCGCTCCGGCAGGGTGCCGGAGGAAGGATCAACCCCCTGATAGCTCCCCCCTGAAGGGGGGCAAAAGATAGGGTGATCGGGGGGCGCTGTGGCGTTTGCCTCCCCCAGAACCGGAGACCCTCAAAAGCCGGTTTTGCAGGGAAGGGGGGGATCTCGCCACGGGTTCATATGGGCGTGTTCCGCCGCCCGCCTTCCGGTGGATCTATCCACTGCAGGGGGCGGCTTGTAGGGGCTGCGCCCCTGAAAACCGGACATCAATAAGCTGTTTTGATACATCAAAACCTTGTTTTTGATGCGGGAGGGGGTAGTATCAATTTCGGGATTTGATGAATCAAAATAGGGGTTTTGATATGGAAGAGCAGAAGGCCAAGTGGGTGTTTGATCAGGGGGGCTTCTCGAAAGCCTTGGTTGTGCCCACCCCGATGGGTGCCGGCTACCACCTCCACCTCGTCCAGTTCGGGAAGGGAGCGGAAACCAGCGTGTTGGAACGCCAGAGGGGAGGCTGGCGAGTCTTCAAGACGATCGATGCGGCTGTTTCGACCGCCAATGGGATCGGGTTTAGGCGCATCGAGGTCGATCTTACCGCCCTCTAAAAGCGGGTTTTTCACGGATTATTCGACACGCACGGCGGCAAGCGTAAGTGGCTGTTTTAAAATGGTTTTATCGCCAACCTGAGCACGCCGCGTGTGTATAGATTTCGTGTTATGTAACAAGGGGGTCGGCAGCCCCCCGTTTGAGACGCTACCCCGCAAGCGGGGGCCCCTTCTCAACCGCTGGCCAGCCTCCTGATTAACCGTCACTGTGACCATAAAGACCCGATAGGGAGATCCTGTTACTCCCTTGGCCCTGTGGGGGGCGTGGGCAAAGGCCCGTGGGTGTGGGCAATCCCTGTGGTCAGGGCAGTGGGCGGGCTGTCTCTTTGGCCCGTCCACCCCTGTCCATAGGGTTGTCCATGCCCCTTGAGGGCCGTTCGCCTGGAAGGCGATTGTCCACCCATCCACAGGGTGATCATCAGGGTGCAACGGTGGAAAAATCCCGCGCGCGATCAGAGATAGAATAGTGCACTCACTAAGTTGTTGTTTTTTAATGTGGTTTTCATATCCAGAGTGCAGTGGGGCAGCACTCCAGAGTGCAATAGCTAATTGCACTCGGGTTCACGTCGTGTGAAGTGATATTGCACATGGTGTGCAATGTGGTGCACTATTGGTGCAGTTCAACGACACATAGTGTGCAGGAGATTACACCGATGAGTGCAAAGGGTGAGACTGAGCAGTCTCAGGCAGATGAGAACTACAACTTTGTCCAGATATCGAGGGGATACCTCAAGGCTTGGCGAGGGCTGATACGGAAAAACGGCTTGGCTGCCGAAGTGTTGATGTATTTCGTTGAGAAGATGGGCCGCACAACCAACGCTGTTGTTTGCAGCTATGCAACCCTAACAGAGGTAACCGGATACAGCCGCCGAAGCGTTGCGACAGCGATCAAAGTCCTGAAGGACGAGAGCTGGATCCAGACCGTCAAGATTGGCAGTGCAACGGCATACTGCGTGAATGAACGGGTGTTCTGGCAGGCTGGCCGCAACCAGCGTAAATACGCGATTTTCAGTGCCACCGTTGTCGCAGCAGAGACCGAGCAAGATAGCGATTTCCACGAACGAGCCAAGGAAAAGCTTACCCATATCCCCTTCGTCGATATGCAGAAAGAGCGGCTGATCGCTGATTCTGGCGAGCAGCTACCACCACCGGATCAACAGGATTTGGATCTCGACTGATGGGCAGATACCGACAGCTTACCACCCAAGAGATCGAGGCCCTGCGGGAGGACATGCGCCAGTCCAGCGAATGGGCCAAAGTCGAGCTGAAGCGGCGCAGAGAGCTGCGTGAAAGCTCGATAGTTATCTCACCAGATAACCCAGTTATCTCAGGAGATAACAATCCTAACG
>NZ_FKKY02000106.1:0-473 GCF_900079845.1 Aeromonas sp. EERV15
GTCAGCGGCGGCGGCGAGGCTGATGATGCACTCGCTGCGCTGGAAACCGTCGAAGCGGAGGGGACGGGCGATCTTGCGGTGGCGGCGGCGCTGGGGCGGGTCTTGTGGCCACCGGCGACGGATCGGCGGGATCTCGTGGACCGTGCCCTCGATCAGCTGGAGGCGTGTGGAGACAGCGCGGCGGCGATCGCGCGTGCCGAGCGGTTCCGGCTGACGGTGGCCGTGGACCAGGATCGGGCGCTCGCCGTGGAGCGCGCGGCGGCGTGGGTCGACGCGGATCCGAAGCTGTACGCGGCTCTGGAGTGGCTTGGCGCAGCGCTCGGCGCAGAGGACCGTGAGGCGGAGATCGCGGCTCGCCGAGCCGCAGCGGAGCACTTCCAGGGGGAGGCACGCGCCGCGATGGAGGCGTCTGCTGCGGTGGTCGCCATGATCGATCAGCCGCACGAGCCGCAGCCGTTCGTCCGGGGGAACTC
>NZ_FKKY02000111.1:0-470 GCF_900079845.1 Aeromonas sp. EERV15
AGGCTCGCATCAATGAAGTACGAGAAGAGCCCGTCATCGTGGCTCTCGCCGAGAAACTCCGTGAGACGGCGCTTTACCCTGGAGCTCAACCTGCTGTTCATCAGGAGGTCCAAGATGATCGCGGAGGTGAATATCTCATCCGGCATCTCGATGCGGGACGTGAAATCCGGCGCCCGGCTCAGAGTGGCCTGGTAGCAGCGGTCGACGTCGAAGGTCTGGCTGAGGTATCGATAGCCCCGGTCGATCGGGTCTTCATCTCTCCTGCCCAGCGCGCTCAGCCGCTTCAGTATCCCTGCCTCACCCTCTCGCGGGCTCAACACGTCGGCTTGTGTCGAGCACATGCCAACGGTTGACTGTCCTTCGGTGTGGGACGCGCGATCGCTCAGCATAGACGACCCTCCTGCTGCATGCTGCGGATGCTGACAGCTCCGTTCAGTCCACGACAAAATCGCGGAACGAACCACCGATGT
>NZ_FKKY02000080.1:0-511 GCF_900079845.1 Aeromonas sp. EERV15
CCCGTTCTCGTTGGGGTTGATGCTGTCGGACGCGTAGATCGAGAGCGTCACGATCTGGACGTCGCACGGCTCGGGGGCCGCGGGCGGCGGCGCGGCGGACGTGCAACCCGCGATCGCGACGGGCAGGGCGGCGCCGAGGAAGACCGCGAAGGTCGCGGCGGCGAGGCCGGCGGCGACCTTCGCCAGGGTCACCCCGCCGAGGAGCGACGCCGGCCCACGTCGGGCCCCCGGCGCGGGCGCGGCGCCCTCCCCTTTCGGTTCCGAGGAGGGCGAGCGGGGCTCCCCGATCCACATCGAACGCTGTAGGAGCTTGGCGAACGCGACCATGCTTCGCCCAATTTATTCGGAGTCCCGCGGCCCGTACAACTTTCGGTGCACGGGGCCGCGTCGATCAGTCCGAGAACGCGATCGTGAAGTTCTTCCCGGCGTCGACGCCGAGCTGGAGCCGCTTCGGGAGCGGCCCCTCCGCCATCTTCTCGAGGACGGCGACCGAGAGCTGCGGCAGGAGCGA
>NZ_FKKY02000018.1:0-118398 GCF_900079845.1 Aeromonas sp. EERV15
TGATTATATCGAAATGTTTTACAACCCAATCAGGCGCCATGGTTCCAATGATGGGCTGTCACCGGTAGAGTTTGAAAAGCAGTTCAATGTTCAACAACAGAGTGTCTAGAAAACTAGGGGCGATTCAGATCATGCGAAACATCAGTGTTCCTTTGCATCAGGCCGCTGGAATTGATGTAGTCACTCACGGTCAGTCTCAACATGATCCAGACAGCTATGTGTTGATTCGAGCCTTTGATAGCCCAGAGCATAGGCAACAATCCTTGGATGCCTTTTACCAAAGCGATGTTTGGCGCAAGGGCCCAAGAGAGGAAATCATTAACAGCATTGCTGTTAGCGTTATGTCTGTTGTGTCGATGGAGTCAGCGGCTATCGATGCTCTTCGTCAGACCTTGTATATCGCCAAGCATGACTGCGCATAATCTGTTGTCCTTATGTTGAGGGTTTGTCCCCTGCGATAATGCGCAGCAGCAGGGGACCTCGACAAGCGCAGCAACGTGGGCCGCGAAGCGGCATCGTTCAAGCGCCGGAGAGCCCGTAACATAAGGCGGGTTATGCGCGGTGTGCCTCGCTCGTTCACCATCCACCACTAGGCGTTATTGTCTATCCGACTCAAGTTCTTTGAGAGAAAATAGAGAAGAGGCCTAGATGGCGCGGCCATTTTTCCTGAAATAGAATAAAGCCAGATATAATTTACCTGTTTCAATGGTTTGAGTCCCCCTTTCCCCTCGAGTTTACATCTATACCCACCGTCTCAAGTTGACAGTAAGTAGTTGACACATAAGGGTTTTGTCTTTTAAATATTTTGCGTTCATATTTTGTGCATGTTATTATCCTTTCTGGCTAAAGTGCCAGAAGAAATAACCCTACACTCATACGGATATAATATGACCAATATTGATTTCTATATCTTGAATATCATAAAAAACGCAGTTAAAGCTGACTTTAATGCTGATGATTTTCCTGAAATTGATCAGGATGTTATGCATAGAGCTATGTTAGGTTTGCAAAGTAGGGGGCTATTGAATCTTGTTGATGCTTCTGCTGATGACTATGCATATATAAATGTGAGTATTACCAGTAACGGGTTAAGGTTACTTTCTTCACCCCAATCGTAAGTAATTACTCATTCTGAACTAAGTAATGGGCATCAATGATGCCCGTTCTACCTTACATGGTGAATTTGGTTCAATTTTTAGTAACGGTTACTATAAATGGTGCTATTATTTTCGGTAACAGTTACCAAAAAATAGGTCACACCGTGCGCGATCCCAACGATAACCGTACATCAGATTTACTCCCCAAACCCCGCCGCCGTGGACGCCCCAGCACCGGAACGGCGCTGACCCCAGCCCAAAAACAGGCCAGATACCGGCAGCGCCAGCGGGCCCGCACCGTCACTGTGACGTTTGACAGATCGGCCATCGATGCGCTCGACAGTTACATTCGTGCTCTAGTCGCAGGGTTTGATGCGCCCATCCCCCCAGAACATGCAGCCTCTATCCTGGAGTCGATTCGTTCAGCGACCCTGTCGCAGCTGGCACCGGTGGCAGAATGACCATCTCTAGCCGGGGGGAGTATGAGCAGGCGCTGGCGCTGCTGGAACGACTGCTTGATGTCTACGACGCCAACCGGCAGCTCATCGAGCTGCTGTCCATCGCCATCGAACTCTGGGAGGATCAGGCACCAGAGTTCGCCGAGTTCAACCGCGCGGTCGCAGATAAGGCGGCCCCCTGATTTCAGCCGTCCGCACAGGTGGTCATCTGTGCGACCACCTACGCCGGTCGGCCTGCCCAGCGGCAGAGAGCGCGACCCCGTAGGGGGCGGTTTTGTTGTTGTGTGTTGGGTCGGTCTGGGGGAGGGTGGTTGGGTCGGGTGGGAGTACTGTAATCTCCCACCCAATTCTCACCGTGATAAATTCGATGTCGTTTGAGGCTCTTTTTTGAGCCTGTTTTAGGGTCTGTTTTGACCTGTAAAAATCGGTTGTGTTCCGTCTGACCCTGTGGCAGGATGATCGAGTCCCGTATTTTTATGCGGGGCGGTCAGTTCGAGACACGTTTGTGTCTCACCATCCTTCGGGATGAGACGCCTTCGGGCAATGCACCCTCCGGGGTAATGAAAAAACTGTTGTTGGTCCGGCCTTGGCGCCGAGGCCGGATTTTTTTCATTAGCATTGTCTCGGATAGGCGCATGGACCCCGTATCACAGCCCGTATCACAAAAAAAACCTCTCAGTTCGGCCATCGAAACGGCGCTGGCCGGGTTCGTGACGTTCAACGATTTCGTTGAGCTCAGATTCCGGTTCCTGTTCGACCCACGCTGCTGTGTGGGCTCCTCCGATGCGGTCGAGTCCGACGGCATCGTTAGCCTCTCCACCGAAAAAACTTTTGACGTCGATCTGAGGCAATTGGCCTCGTTGGTGCCTGACCTGCGCCTGTGTGCAGAGGTCACGTTCCAGCCCGACGGGTCAGTGATCACGGACGAACTGAAAACCCCATTCGAATCCATCGAGTCCCATCTCGGGTCGATGGCGATAAAAATTTATCCTCGTGGCAATGCCCGTCTGGGGTTAGACCCCTACGTGTCCGCGAAAATCAATCCGACCAAAATTTCCTACGGTTTCAACGCGTTCAGCGATATTCACACACTCGGTCAGGCCCTCCCGATCGCGATGTCTGCATTTGTCCGTGGCTGCCCGGACCTCGCCGCCCTGGTCGATGTGGTTGGGTGTCAGGTCATGCGCGTCGACTCAACCTCCGGTGTGCACTGCGCCACCGTGGCTGACGTCAGCGCCCTGCTGCGGCGCATCAGTCACGTGCAGATCGGGCACGTCCACGCCGCCGGTTCTACGGGGACCTACGCCGAGCTTGAGCAGAAGATTCTCGCCAAATCCGGCGACACGGTGTACGTCAACCCACGCAGCGAGCACCAGCGCGGGGCAGCCTACCCCAAAGGGCCCGAGGCCCGAGAGGAGGAAAAACGCCTGACTCAGGAGCTCCGTCGCGACCCCGGTAACGCTGCCCTCGCAGCTCGGGTCGAGGCCCTGTCCGACCCCGATTATCAAGCCTACTGCGAGAGATTGCTGCGCCTCGAGGCCCGGACCATGCGCCGCGGGCTGGTCGGTCAGCTCGAACGCCTCGGTATCACCGACTGGGACGGCACCGCCCTCGATCTCATCCGCTGCGAGCGCCAGCTCGCTGATGCCGGTACAAATTTTGTCCACAGCCTCTGGGCACACGTCTGGCGCCCGGTCCTAACCGCACTCTGGGGAGACCCTAGCATGTCACTCTCGAACGAGATCGAACTCGAGCAGAAAATCACCGCCTATTACGAGGAGAATGCCGTTGGCCGTGCCCGCACCATGGGCACGCGCCGCGCCCTCACGCATCTGAGATCGATCATCGATCGCGGCTGGGCAGCCTCCAAAAAATCCCCCCCTGCATCTCAGGCCACCTGGTACAGGACGATCGGCGAGCTCGTCGACGCAGGGATCTCGCTGGCAGCCCTCCAGTCCTGTGACGGGACCGCTGAGAGCCGCCTCGCGGCTGGTGTCGTGGTCTCTCTCCGGTCGGTACTCGAGGTGCAGGCAGTCAGCTCCGCGCCCGCCTGGTTCAAACCTGCCGACCTATCCCGCTGGCTGGACGATCAGGATTTCATGGCTGTGCCGCACCGTCACCGCCGCGCCGTGGGCGACGGTCTGGTCGACTGCATCGGCTCCGACGATGGCCTCTGCTGTCCGGTCGATAATCGCCCCGATACCGATGCCGAAATTTTTGCATTCCTCGACCGCTCGGCCGGTCACGGTCTGGGCTCCCACGCAGGGCTGTTCCCACCCGAGGTCGACTGGGATCGGATCGTCGTCCAGTCAGATGTGGCCGATCTCCGCGTTCCCGCCGTACCCCGCCACCCGCAGTTGCGTCTGGTGTAAGGGATTTTATGACACTAATTTCAGTAACAGTTACCAAAAAGGACTGATCAGATGAATGACAAAACCCAACCCACTGTCGGTGCATCCGGCCTGTATTTGGTCGGTGAAATCGCTGGGGTAAAACAGGACACGTTCCGCAACGGCGATAGCCAGATCATCCGTCACACGGTCGGGGTTCGGGTGACCACCCTCGACGCTTATGGCGGCGAGACTGCCGAGCTCGTCGAGGTCCGTCTGCCGCAGGCCGCCGTCGATGCAGGTCTACCGCGTCAGCTCGAGGGGCTGCGCGGTCAGACTCTCAGTCTGCCAGTCTGGGTGCAGGCCTACACCGGAAAACGTGGGGCAGGGTACGCGTTGATGCTCGACGCAAAACAGCAAATCCTGGGCCTCTGATATGAACACAACAACTGTCACCGGCGTGCTGGCCGGCGTTAAACAGGCTCGGGATTTTTCCGTTATCGTGCGCACAGCGGATGAGGGCGATGTCGCGATCGTCATCCCGCCGCTAGCACTGCAACTTCTGCCCGATCCCGTGGCTCATTTTGAGCGGTTGGTCGGGGAAAAAATGGGTTTTTGCGTCGTGCCGGGGCACGAGATCGATGGGGCCCGCGTGCTGGACACACAGTACCGGGATCCCGAGGCGCAGAGCTGATGGCCCTCATCCCGAACAACCTCGGTCTGGTCCTGCACGCGGTGCTGACCCACGTCGACCACATCGAGCGCAGTACCACTGATGCGGATCCCGCCGTCCTGCTGATCCTGGAGGCAGAGGCTGATCTTTTTGTGGTGCTCTGTCCTGACCATTTTGCCGGTTCCGCTCAGGAGCAGTATCTGATGGGGCTCGTTGGCACCCTCGTAGCACTGCCGGTCATCTCGACGCCAGCGGGGTTGATGCTGGCAGAGGGACGGCTGGCCACAACACCGATTCTGGGGTGCTGACAATGGATCTGCTTCCTGATATTACCCCCGCGCAGGCGGTCGAACTGGTGCAGGCCATCGGCCTGCTCTGGGCCACCGCGTGGGTTCTACGTCAACTGCGGAAAATCATCCGCTAATCAACGCAATGGAGTTTTTATATGGACCTGACCTCAATCACCACCGCGATCACTGGCGCTGTCACCCAGATCACCACCATCGGGCTGGCCTGCCTCAGTGTGTACGTCACGATCAGAACGTTTACCTGGGTACGCGGCGCGTTTAAGTAACAAGAAACTGGGGGCCGCGAGGCCCCCTTCTTTATATCGGAGGCCAACTATGGGGAGTGAATGGTGGCTCTACGTATCAGCACTAATCGGAGCGTTTTGGCTGCTCTATTACTGATCGCACTCACTGCACCGGTGCACGCCGATGTTGTCGAGCTGTTCCCAGGGGCGGGCACCGTTCGGGTTGCCAACGGCACCACCGGCAGGATCGTCGGCGTCACCAGCATCGACAGAACCGCCCGAACCGTCGGCGCTGTTATCGATGCACGGGACAAATTCGGGAACGCCGTCCGGGTTAATCGGGTTCTACGGGTCGTACCTGACGCGCTGGCCAGGTTCGGTCGCACCTGCCTGTCACCTGCGGGGGCTGCTCGCTGTGCGGCGGTCGGCGCCATCACCGCCGCAGCGGCCTACGCCGGGTACGATCTGATCAACGGGTGGCTACAGAGGCCGTCGACCGCTACTGGGGAGTGCCCTCGTGACTGGACTTTTCTACCTGGCCCTGATGGTACGCGCGTCAAAACGCTCCCTGGTCTGCCGTGCATCGAGAAAAAAACCGGCTATTGGGTCCTCAAAACTGCTGGCCCCAGTGGCGCAGCGGACAGCTGGCGCACCCCCGAGATCCCGCCCAGTGTCCAGCGCGGGATCTTCTACACAACCTGGGGCGACCTGAATAGCCCGCAGCCTGGCGACCTGTGGAACTACAAAAGGAACTGGGCCCGCGGGGAACAACAGGTCGAACCGGAAAACGGTGGCGAAATCTCCGATGCAGAATTCGCCGATATGGTTCTGTCCAACCCCGCCGCGTTGCAAATTGCCCCTGGGCTTTACCCGGACATTTTTGAGCCGGTCACCGTCGATGAGACGGCCCCAAACCCGGGCGAGGGGACTAAACCCAACCCGGATCCGGATCCCGAGGCTCAGACAGAACTGGCCTCGATGGCTGATGTGCCCACGGATGTGATCGACGTGCGCCGTTTTTACGACTGGGGCAGCGGCTGGTTACCCCGCCAGTGCCCAGCACCCACAGTGATCCCGATCATGGGGCAGGATTTTTCCATCGACTACACGACCCTGTGCGGGCTGATCGAGAGCGCAGTCGCGCCAGTTCTGCGACTGTTGTCATTGTTCGGTTTTTTGTCGATCGTGATCGTCGGAGTCGGGAGGCCTAGCTGATGTGGGGCGCATTTGGGACACTAATGGCCGGGAATTTTGTGGCCAGAATTCTGCTCGCGCTGGGCGTTGCCGTGGTTTCCTATCAGGGACTCGATGCCATTCTGTCGCTGGCCACCGCGGAAATCCGACAGTTGGTCACCGGTCTGCCTGCAACCGCGCTGGGGCTGATGGGTTTGGCCCGAATTGATTTGTGCATCAACCTGATCCTGTCGGGCTATGCAGCCAGACTGGCCATGGCGGCGCTGACCACAATGCGCGTGAGGTAGCTAGCATATGATCACCCTCATCACCGGCCGCCCAGGAAGCGGCAAAACCCTGCTCGCCGTCGAGATGATCCGCGACAATGCCAATGCAGAACGGATCAGACCGCTTTTTTGCAACATCGACGGCCTCGATTTTGATCGCCTGCGCTGTTTTCCGCTCGATGACCCAACCGCATGGCCACAGCTGCCGTCCGGGGCCATCGTGGTGATAGACGAATGCCAGAAGATCATGCCGCCTCGTCCCAGTGGCGCGAAGGTTCCACCTCATGTCGATTTTTTGAACGAACATCGTCACGCAGGGATCGACCTGATCCTGATGACCCCAGACCCCAAGCTTATCGACGTGCTGGCCCGTAAAACCGTCGGGCGGCACCTGCACGCGTACAGACCATTTGGCATGGAGCACCGGAAGATTTTCGAGTGGAACAGCTGTAATGAGGATCCGGAGCCATCCCAGGGAGAGAAAAACGCACTGATCACCAAAAAACCGTTCGATAAAACGCTGTATGAGCTGTACACCTCCGCTGAGGTTCATACCCACAAATCCCGGCCGCCACTGAAAAAATTTGCACTGCTCATCGGTTCACTGCTGACGGCGGTAACCCTGTTTGCCTGGTCGTTCTGGTCCATCTGGCAGCAGGGGCAGGGCGATACCCCGTCAGAACAGGCAGCCACCGTCACCACCGCCGAACAGGAGGCGGTGTCCGCCGCAGTCTCTAGTGCCGAGCCCAGCCTGCCGCCACCGATCCCGCAGGCGTTTTTCCGTTCCAGAGTAGTGGTGAACGGTCACCCCGAATATCGCGTCGAACTGGGGGAGGGCGGGGGATATGCGAGTCTACATATGTTCGCAGCGTATCGGATCGAGGGCGCCAACGTGCTGCTGCTGGCTCACGCTGGAGATGATGTGGCCCAGTGGGTGATACGTGATGCCGATCTGGCAGGGTATCTGCAACAGGACGAAGACGCGCTGATGGCGAACAGATAGGCGCCGCAGGCGCAGGGCCGTGCGACTGGGCGACGACCGCTAGCGGGCGGCGGACAGGCGGATGGCCGGTCATCAACATAATTACGGTAACAGTTACCAATAATGATGCCGATAACCCCATTTATCGGCATCATTTGTAAAGATTATGTGAGTTTTGACCTCCAACATCTCCATTTTGACCTTCAACATCTCTAACGGAGCAGACGTACAATATGGGAAATTGGAACGATTTCAGCGATTCAACGGATCCCGTTGATCCGACATTTCTGGCCGAACGTGAACCGGTCATAGCCGAGCCCGTTTTTAGGGTCGCAACCCGCGAGGAGCTGCTGGCCAGAGGCTGCGTGCTCAGTTTGGCCGAGTTGAACCTGCCATCATCGCCAGAACTGGACCAGATCATCAGCATCCTGCAAACCCAACGCAGTCCTGTCGCGCTAGCGATCTGGTTCCAGTCGGCCAATGGCTGGCTGGGCAGTGCCAGTCCGGCCGATGTGGTGCGACGGGTCAGCCCAGGGGAAATGTCCGACGTGCTGCATGCCGCACGCCGCGAGGTCGCGCCAATCGATCATGCCTAACAGAGCCATCCAACCCGGTGAGCAGGCTTTAGGGCTGGCCGATGGCACCACCGTTCACCGACAGGCCCCGAACTCGGGCCTCACGTAAACAGCGTCGCCAGAAGTGTCCGCCACTAGGCGCAGCCCATTTCACCAGGTAACGACCGGATAGCCAGCAAATCGCCTCCAGCGGCAGATGCTCCAAATCCTGTTGATGGGTGTACCAAAAGGCCTGCCAGTCGTGGATAACCGCCACCCGGTCGACCAACTGCCAGCGGCAGACCCACAGCGGAACGTCGCCACTCATCAACACCAGTGCACCGGCCAGCGGGAACACATCGAACCACAGCAACTGGTGGTCATCGGGCACACTGATCTCTAGCTGCCGAAAGCGATGGCGCCGCAGTTGTGCCAACAGGTCGACACCGGCAGTTAACGCATCCAGCGAGAGTCGATCCTGTGGGCGACGGCTGTGTTTCATCGAAAAAACCTCCAAAACGTAGAAACCCATCACTGCGCATAATGTATATTATGTTAAATGCGATATCTTGTTTCCTGTTACCACTAATTGAACTGTGTATAATGGCAACAATTGATCCTATCTTCGACCGGATGTCTTAAGTGGCTGAATTAACATCAGAACAATTAAAACCCGCTTTTGCGATTGAACAGTTCTCCATGCTCAGTGAGCTTGAACCTATCCCCTTTGCCGCATTGCAACCCAGAGCCATCTCCGCGGTCAAACGCTTGGCCAGTTTTGATGGTGACTGTCCGGTAATGCTGCTCAACGGTTTTCCAGGTGCAGACTATGAAGGCGTCTGTCAGA
Source organism: Aeromonas sp. EERV15 (assembly GCF_900079845.1). Taxonomy (NCBI): domain Bacteria; kingdom Pseudomonadati; phylum Pseudomonadota; class Gammaproteobacteria; order Aeromonadales; family Aeromonadaceae; genus Aeromonas; species Aeromonas sp. EERV15. The sequence goes on from NZ_FKKY02000018.1 coordinate 8,934, forward strand.
CCCTTATTGCCGACTCCAATGGCAAAGATGCCGATTTGTTTGATCTCTGCTACACCGAGAATCTGAACAATCCCTTCAAGCCTATCTGGCTGCGGCTGCAACCCGGCACCGGTATCGAGTTCTGCGAAATGGTTGGCGAGCTGCTTAAGCTGATGAGCCTCCATCTTGATGCGGAGCGTCTGGTCACCCGCATCATGCGCAAGCAAAACAATGATCCGAAGATCGATGATTTTCTGTCTGATCTGGCCGCTCACGTAGCCCAGGGTCTGGAATTTCAACACCCAGTGCTGATTAATCTGCTGATCCATCACGAGCAGCAAGAAGCACCGGTGGTTTATGGGCGAGACCTGAACTGGGATACCCTGTTTGGCTCCATCAATTACCAGACCGAGCAAGGCTCTGTGTATGCCAACCAGCACCTGCTGGAGCCCGGCTTGCTGCGCGAAGCCAATGGCGGCTATCTCATTTTGCAACTGGATGAGCTGCTTGATCAGCCCCACCTCTGGTTCAAGCTGAAGAATGCCATGCAAAAAGGCGAGCTGGACTGGAACGCCTATCAGGAAGGGAAAACCCTGACCCCCTTCTTTACCCCTGAAGCGACGCCGATCAAGCTCAAGCTGATCCTGGTGGGTGATCGCCTTGAGGTAGCAGAGTTCCAGATGCTGGATCGTGATATGTCCGAGCGTATCTTCCTGCGCGCCGACCTGGTTTCCGAGGTCAATATCGAGGAAGATCTGCAGGAATTTTTGCAATATCTGGCCGGGTTACGCCTGCGCTGGAACCTGCTGGACTTTACTCCTGCCGCCCTCGCCGCGCTCTGCCGTCATGCCAGCAGACTGTGCGATCATCAGGAGTGGTTGTCCCTCTCCGAAGTGCAACTGGCCGCCATCATGCGGATGTCGGATAGTCTGGCCCGCGAACTGGAGTCCGATGTCGTCACCGATGACCATATTCGGGGGGCCTTGGAAGAGCAGGATTACCGCCTCAACTATCTGGTTGAACAGTCAGATCAGGGGGTCATTGATGGCCAGATCTTGCTGCAAACCGATGGTGAAGAGATTGGCCAGATCAACGGCCTCTCCGTCATTCAGGTCTCCGGCCACCCCTATGATTTCGGTGAGCCGGTACGCCTCACCGCAACCGTGCATCTGGGTGATGGTGATGTGATCGACATCGAGCGAAAAGCGGAACTCGCGGGCCACATTCATGCCAAGGCGATGATGATCATTCAAGGTTATCTCTCCAATATGTTCGGGGCCGAAACCCCTACCCCGCTCTCTGCCAATCTGGTGTTCGAGCAGTCGTATCATGAAATTGATGGCGACAGTGCATCACTGACCGGGCTATGCGCCCTGCTCTCTGCCCTCGCCCGCCAGCCGATTTATCAACAGTTCGCCGTGACCGGTGCCATCGATCAGTTTGGTAATGTCGAGGCCGTTGGTGGCGTCAATGAAAAAATTGAGGGCTTCTTCCGGGTATGCCAGATCCACGGCATAACGGGGAAACAAGGGATTATTTTGCCCGGCACCAACGCTCAGCAGTTGAATCTCTCTGATGAGGTGATTGCCGCTGTGGCGGCGGGCCAGTTCCATATCCACCCGGTTTATCACGTGGAAGAGGCTATCGAATTGCTCACCGGCTGTGTGGCTGGCGAGCCGGATATGCCGGATACCCTGTTTGGCCGGATCCAGGATCGACTGGATGAATTGAATGGCAGCGGCCGAAAAGGCGGCCTCTTGAGCGCCCTGTTGGGCCGACTGCTTGGTCGCTCATAAAGAGATCGGAGTTGTTTAGCGAACAGCTGTAAGCTAAATTGGCGCAGCTTTACTCATTTGAAGGAAATTCAGCGTGACCGTAGACAATAGCACCATGGCAGCTCCCCTTTCTCTGTGCGAACAGGGCAAGAACTCTTTTACCCGTGAAGAGCTGCTGGCTTGTAGCCGTGGTGAGCTGTTTGGTGAGGGCAATAGCCAGTTACCGGCTCCCAACATGTTGATGATGGATCGCATCGTCAAGATCAATGACAACGGCGGCGAGCATGGCAAGGGCGAGATCCTGGCTGAACTCGACATTACACCTGATCTCTGGTTCTTCGATTGCCACTTCCCGGGTGACCCCGTGATGCCTGGTTGCCTTGGTCTGGATGCCATGTGGCAGCTGGTCGGCTTCTTCCTGGGCTGGAAAGGCGGTCCTGGCAAGGGTCGTGCTCTGGGGGTGGGTGAAGTGAAATTCACCGGCCAGATCCTGCCGACTGCCAAGAAAGTGACCTACAAGATCACCTTCAAGCGCGTCATCAACCGCAAATTGGTGATGGGTATCGCTGATGGTGTCGTCGAAGTGGATGGCCGCCCGATCTACAGCGCAACTGACCTGAAAGTTGGCCTGTTTAAAGATACCACCGCATTCTGATCACTATCCTCAGTGGTAAAACCGCAATAACGCAAAGGGGCCTCGATGGCCCCTTTCCTTTTGTAATATGTGATGAAGTATCGATTACTTCATGAAGAGGCCAGAGCCCCGCCCTTCCATGGCATCACGCCAACCACCAAGCCAATGCCCACGGGCATCCAGACATTGATACGGACACGCTTCTTTCTGTTTGCCGACAACGCCAGCCTGATAACCACGAGCACGAGCTCTATCCAGACGGTCCCGTTTCTGTCTCTTCATCATCTACGACCCTCTTCGTGGAACAAAAAAAGCGACCAATTGTTCATCGGTCGCCTTTATCTTTACCCCAGCGAGCAGGTCCGGTCAAACAAAAACATTCACCCTGACAGGGCTATGTGACACAAGACACTGAACTGGATTAAGTTTTAATGACAGGGAACTTAATCCTGATTTTTGAGTCCTTCCAGCTCTTCCCAACGGGCAAAGGCCTGTTCCAGCGCGGCTTCAGCCGCACTACAGGCATCCAGTTTTTGCTGGGTTTGATCGCTTGGCAAGGAGAAGAAGCTGGGCTGGTTGATCTCGCTTTGCAGCGCCTCCAGCTCCCCTTCCAACTGTTCAAGACGAGCAGGTAAACCGTCGAGTTCAAGCTGCAGCTTGTAAGAGAGCTTCTTGCTCTTCTTCGGCGCTTCGTTAACCGTTACCGCAGACTCAGCTGCCTTGCTCTGGGTGCTCTTTAGCTGCTGTTGTGAGCTCTGCAGCTCGCGGGTGGCCATCATATCAGCATAACCACCGACATAATCGCTGATGCGGCCATCCCCTTCAAACAGCCAGCAACCGGTCACGGTATTGTCGATAAAGCGACGATCGTGACTGACCAGCAGCAAGGTGCCGGGATAGTCGGCCAGCAACTCCTCCAGCAATTCCAGGGTTTCTACGTCCAGATCGTTGGTCGGTTCATCGAGGATCAGCAGGTTGCTGGGCTTGAGGAACAGCTTGGCCAGCAGCAGACGGTTCTTCTCACCGCCAGAAAGCGCCTTGACCGGAGTACGGGCCCGCTTGGGCTCGAACAGGAAGTCCTGCAGGTAGCCGAGGATATGACGTGAGCGACCACGCACCATCACCTCCTGCTTGCCCTCCCCCACGTTTTCCATCACTGTCTGCTCAGGATCGAGCTGATCACGATACTGGTCAAAATAAGCCACATCCAGCTTGGTGCCGCCCTTGACCAAGCCACGGCTTGGGTCAAGCTGACCGAGCAGCAACTTGATAAGCGTCGATTTACCACAACCGTTCGGGCCAACCAGCGCAATCTTGTCGCCACGCAGCACTTGCAGATCCAGCCCCTGGAACAGGGTGCAAGCGCCAAAGTCCAGCCCCAGACCTTCGGTTTCAAACACCAGCTTGCCGGAACGACTCACATCGTCCATCTGCAGTTTTGCCTTGCCTTGCAGCTCACGGCGCTGGGAACGCTCCATCCGCATCGCTTCAAGGGCGCGCACCCGACCTTCGTTACGGGTACGGCGGGCCTTGATGCCCTGACGAACCCACACCTCTTCTTGCGCCAGCTTGCGATCGAACTCGGCATTTTTCAGCTCCTCGACCCGCAGCCACTCCTCTTTACCCAGCAAATACTGATCGTAGTTGCCAGGCCAGGAGGTGATCTCGCCGCGATCCAGATCGATGATCCGGGTCGCCAGCTTGTGAATAAACTCCCGGTCGTGGGAGATGAAGACGATAGCGCCACGAAAATCTTTCAGGAACTCTTCCAGCCAGTTGATGGCTTCAATGTCCAGGTGGTTGGTCGGCTCATCCAGCAACAACAAGTCGGGATCGCAAGCCAGTGCGCGGGCCAGGGCAACTTTGCGCAGCCAGCCACCGGAGAGGCTATCAAGGGTCGCGTCAGGATCGAGATTGAGCAGGGTCAGCACCTGGCTGATCCGGGTCTCGAACTGCCAACCGTTCTGATAATCGAGCTGCTCTTGCAACTCGCTCATGATGCGGATGTTGGCATCGCTGGGGTCGTGCGCCAGCTCCATTGAAATGTGGTGGTACTGCTTGAGCAGCTCACCCACCCCCGCCAACCCTTCGGCGGTGTAGTCAAATACGGTCAACTCGCTCGATGCGGGCGGATCCTGCTCAAGGCGGGTCACTTTGAGATCTTGCTGCTGCACCATGCGACCGTCATCAAGGGGCAATTCGCCCGCGATCACTTTCATCAGCGTGGATTTACCTGCCCCGTTGCGGCCAACCAGACAGAGACGCTCGCCGCGCTCAATGCTGAGCTCGGCGTTGTCGAGCAGCGGGAAATCACTGAACGACAGACATGCGCCGTGCAATGTTAAAAGAGCCATGTGTATTCCTTATTTCATATGAAAAAAACGGGCAGCAGACTGAAGGTCTGCCCCCGTTTTATCGTCAATTCAACATCAACCCCGATGCGCAGCCCAGGCCATCAACTCCACCAGCGTAAAAGGCCAGCCGAGTTCGCGGCCCGCCTCGTCACGCAGTACCGGAATGCGCACCCGATAAGCCGCTAGCCACTGCTCATCATCCATGATGTCGCTCTGGCGGGTGGCGGCGGCAAGGCCAGCCTGCTCCACCAGCCCCCAAGCCTGCTCACACAGGTGACAACCGTCGGTGTGAAACAGGGTCAGCATTACGACTCAGCTTGCGCCGGTGCATGGCTGATGATCCAGCAGTTATGGATATGCTGGTTACGTTCGAAATCTTTCGGCCGGGTCTTCTGGGTAATGTTCTGGGCCTTAAGACCTGCGGCTTCAAGCCCGGCCAGATCCATCTTGAAGTGACGCTTATTGTTGGAGAACACCAGGGTGCCATCCGCCGCCAGCAGACGCTTCAGGTGCTGCATCAGCAGCAGGTGATCGCGCTGTACGTCAAAGCTCTCATCCATCCGCTTGGAGTTGGAGAAGGTCGGCGGATCGATAAAGATGAGGTCGTACTGATCATCGGCTTCAGACAACCACTTCAGGCAATCGGCCTGCACGAACTTGTGCTGACGGCCCACCAGCGAGTTGAGACGCATGTTGTCCTGCGCCCAGTTCAGGTAGGTGTGGGACATGTCGATGGTGGTGGTCTCGCTGGCCCCGCCAAGCCCAGCATGCACAGTGGCACTGCCGGTATAGGCGAACAGGTTCAAGAAGCGCTTGCCCTTGGCCATCTGACCCAGCATGCGGCGGGTCTGACGATGGTCGAGGAACAGGCCGGTATCCAGATAGTCGTAGAGGTTGACCCACAGACGGGCGCCGTACTCCTGCACTTCCATCCGGTGCTGCTCTTCGGAGAGCTTCTGATACTGCTGTTTGCCTTCCTGACGCTCGCGCACTTTCAGGATCACCTTCTCGCCGTCCATACCGGTCACCTTGATGGCGGCCTGAACCATGTCGAGCAGACGCTGACGGGTCTTTTGAGCGGGGATATCCTTCGGCGCAGCATACTCCTGAACCACCAGATAATCCTGATAGCGGTCAATGGCGGCGTTGTATTCCGGCAGGTCGGCATCATACAGGCGGTAGCAGTCGATACCTTCCTTAGCAGCCCACTTCTCGAGGGTCTTCAGATTCTTGCGCAGGCGGTTGGCAAAGTCCTGAGCGACCTCTTTTTGGGAAGCCACGGAGTCCAGTGCGATTTGATAGTTACGCAGCTGACACTCAAGGGCGCCGTTGAACAGGCGATATTGCTTGTCGGCACGCAGGCGCAGACAGCTCAAGAGCTCAGGTGAAGCCGACAGGATAGAGACACGCCAGCCCTGGAAACTGCGACGCAGGGCATCGCCGAGGGCCTGATGCACTTCCAGCAGCGCCGGGAATTCGCCAAGACGCTCACCATAAGGCGGGTTGGAGATCAGCATACCGACCTGACGAGCCTCCCCTTCGACGCTCGCCATCGGCAAGGGGTTATCCAGCGCACTGACTTCGGCCTGCTTGAAGGTAATCAAGTGCGCCACACCGGCTGCCTTGGCGTTGTCACGGGCCTTCATCAACACCCGGGCGTCGGTATCACAACCAAACAACTTGGTCTCGCAACGCTGCATACCACGTTTGGCGCGCACTTGCGCTTCCATCATCAGGCTCTGCCACAGCTCGCTATCGTGCTGCAGCCAGCGATCGAAACCGAAGCGCTCGCGGCGCAGGGCCGGCGCCATGTCGGCGGCGATAAAGGCCGCTTCAATCAGCAGAGTACCGGAACCACACATGGGGTCCATCATCGGCTCACCGGCCCAGCCGCTACGGGCTATCATGGCGCAGGCCAGGTTCTCTTTGAGCGGTGCTTCGCCGGTGCCCTGACGATAGAAACGCTGGTGCAACGCCGGGCCTGACAAGTCCAGCGTGATATTGGCCTTGCCTTTGCCCAGGTGCGCCATGATGCGAATATCCGGCGATTTTTTGTCAACGTCCGGACGCACATGGCCACGCTTGGTAAAGCGGTCAACGATGGCATCCTTGATCTTCAGCGCGCCATATTGGGTATTGCGAATAGCGGGGTTGGTACCGGTAAAGTCCACTGCAATGGTGGATGTGCCGGGGAAATGCTCTTCCCAAGGGATGGTGTGAGCGCCCAGATAGAGATCCAGATCGTCGTTCATCTGGAATTCGGACAGCACCAGCACGATGCGGGAGGCAAAACGGCTCCACAGGCAGGCCTTGTAGCCAATCGCCAGTTCGCCTTTGAAGTGGACGCCAGCCACGGTCTCACGGACCTGCTCTGCGCCCAGGGTGGTCAGCTCGTCGGCCAACAGGTTTTCCAGCCCCTTGGGGCAGGTTGCAAAAAATTCTTTCATCACGCTCACGGGGAACCCATAAAAATAGTGCCGCATTATACCCTATATGGCCGCGCTGAGCATGCAAAACTAGGGTAGAAACGATGACAGCCGCGCAATTGAACCCACCCACCCACCGGATGAAATACCCGCTCCTCTCCTCCCATCCCTGCGTTTGTCATCCTTTGACCTCATTTTTAAAAAATCTACATACATCAAGTTATTGGACAACAATTAGGGGGCTAGAAAACTGTCATCCGGATACCCTCTTCGCGTATGAATGAGCATGCACATGACTAAAACCATCCTCGTTGTGGACGATTCTGTCAGCATCAGAGCCACCATCACCATGACATTGCAAAGCGCAGGCTTTGCAGTGATTGAGGCTGATGATGGCAATGCGGCTCTTGGCCAGCTGGAACGCCAGCGTGTACACCTCATTATTTCGGATCTGAACATGCCTGGCATGGATGGCATGACCCTGCTCAGGCAAGTCAAGAAGCAGCCAACGACCCGCTATCTGCCGTTCATCATGCTGACTACCGAGAACTCGCCAGAGATCCGGCAGGAGGGGTTTGACGCGGGGGCGCGCATCTGGCTGACCAAGCCGTTTGAACCACTCAAGCTGATCGATGATGTCTACAAGGTGATGCAACCATGAAACGGGAGCAATGGAGATGAGTTTCGAGCTTGATATTCTGCATGCTCCCCCGACCGCCACGCTGACGGGGGAGCTCACCATCATGACCCTCGGCGAGCTGCAAGACGATCTCTTCAGCCTGCTCAACTTTGCCATCGTCGTGCTGGATATCAGCCAGCTGGAGGCGCTGGATGGCTGTGGTGCCCAGCTACTGGCGCTCTTGCAGCAAGAAGCCAACCAGCAGAACAAGAGTCTGCGGATCCGCACAGGTGAAGAGAGCGTGGCACAACAGGCATTGAGTCAGCTCGGCCTGTTGCCCATGCTGACCTTGGTGAGGGCTCAAGATGGACATCAATAAAGCGCGCGCCCTCTTTTTTGAAGAGGCCTATGAGCAGTGCGACAATCTGGAGCACGCCCTGCTGGACAGAGAGACCTACCCCGCGAACCCGGATACCTACAATCTGATGTTTCGCACCGCCCATACCATCAAGGGATCGGCCAGCATGCTGGGGCTCACCATGCTGGTGCGCTTTGCCCACGCCATGGAGAACATGCTGACGCGGCTGCGCAGCGGTGAGCTCCAGCTCGATGAGCATCTGATCAATCTGCTGCTGGCCTGTAACGATCAGTTGCGCGATCTGCTGCAAGGGGCCGAGCACAACCCCGAGTTGCCGCAAACCGAAACCCAGCAGATCCTGGCGCTGCTCTCCCAGCTGCAGGGCCATCAAAACATGCCCAACCCGCCGGTCTCACTCCCCGTCCAGACCGTTGCTGCCGAGCAAGATATGCGAGCATGGCACCTGTCGCTGCGCTTCTATCCGGCCCTCTATCAGGATGGTTTCGATCTGCTGGCGTTTATCCGCTACCTCGCCAATCTGGGGGATATCGTCTTTATCGAGCCGGTCTGGCATGAGTGGCCACCGCTACAACTGCTTGATCCAACCGAGTGTTTTCTGGGCTACGAGATCACGCTGCGCAGCGCACAATCACCCGAACGCATTCGCAGCACCTTCGATTTTGTCGCGCACGCCAGCATTATCTGCCTGCTCACCCCTCATCAGGATCTGGCCGAATTTGCCAAACAGGGCGCGCGGCTGGCCCAGTGGCGCAATGAACCGCTGGCGGCGCAACTGGCTCGCTGGGAAGCGGCCAATGTCCTGACCCGGACAGAAGCGGATGCCATCGAACAGGGCGTATACGACACAGCGCCCGCCGCCTCATGTGATCCGCGTGATCAGCCCGCCCCCGCCAACCCGCTGAGCGAAGCCGACAATCCACTCCCCCTTCCGCTCAAAGCCGCGCCGCTGCGGGGCGAAGGGCACTACATCCGCATTGAAGCCGCCAAACTGGATCGACTGATCAATCGGGTGGGCGAGCTGGTGATCGCCACCTCGGCCACCACCCTGCAGGCAAAAATGCGGGGGGATGCCGAGCTGGTCGAGTCAGTCGCCACCGTCAACACCCTGGTCGAGGGGATCCGTGATGATGCCCTCACCCTGCGGATGGTGCCCATCAACGAGATCTTCAACCGCTTTCCCCGTCTGGTTCATGAACTGTCCCAACAGACCGGTAAAAACATCAGCCTGCACATCAACAACGCCGATACCGATATCGACAAATCCATGGTCGAGAAGCTGACCGATCCCCTGATGCACCTAGTACGCAACGCCGTCGACCATGGTATAGAGAATGAACAACAGCGCCTGCAGGCGGGTAAACCTGCATCTGGCGTGATCACCCTCAATGCCTACCACGACGCAGGCGCCGTGGTGGTTGAAGTGAGCGATGATGGCCGCGGCATTGATCGGGAGAAGATCCAGGCCAAGGCGCTGTCCCTCGGCATGACACAAGAGGGCAAAGTATTGGGGGAACAGGAGATATTCCAGTTTCTGTTTCAGCCGGGCTTCTCTACGGCCGCCGATGTCAGCGACCTTTCTGGTCGCGGGGTCGGGCTGGATGTGGTCAAACGCAATCTGGAGTCGCTACGCGGAGAAGCCACCATCGAAAGTCGTCTGGGTGTGGGCACCACCTTCCGGCTGAGGTTGCCGTTGACCCTTGCCATCATCGACGGTTTTCGCATCGAGGTGGATCACTCCTCACTGGTGATCCCCCTCGACATGATGATCGAGTGCATCGACCTGCCGCCGGAGGCGCTCGATACCCCCTCACGCCAGATCAATATTCGCGGCGAGTGGGTGCCCTTCATCGTGTTACGCGAACTGTTTGCCCTCCCCCCGGCCAACGAGCCCGCCTTTGTGGTAATGGTCGATTATGCCGACAACCGGGCGGGCATAGTGGTGGATCGGCTGATCGGCGAAGTACAGGCGGTGATCAAACCGCTGGGCGAGCTGTTCAAATCCCTGCGCTATGTCAGCGGTTCCACCATTCTGGGCAACGGTCAGCCCGCCCTTATTCTCGATGTGCCACAGCTGATCGAGCTGGCACGGCGCAGAGAACGGCATTTGCTCCATGAGCAGACCGACACATTGTTCAACATCAGGAACTGATCCCCAACATACTTTTTCAACCGGATTAACGGAGTCAAAACCATGGACTGGTTTCACAACTTGCAAGTCAGAACAAAACTGGTGTTTTCGTTCTCCATCCTGATGGTGCTGCTGGTGATATTGACCCTCACCAGTTACCACTCCACCAAGGCAATGGCTCAGCTGGTCAAGAACATGCATGCCAATCAGCTGGTTCCTATCAGGGATCTGGCCAATGCCAATATGCAAGCGATCTACATGAACCGGGCGCTCTATCGCTATGTGCTGGAGCCGAGTGAAGAGAGCAGAAGAACCAATGCGGGCAACATGTTGCGCTATGAGAAGCAGCTCAACAAGTTGCTGGATGCCTACCGCAAAACCAACCTGACCCAGCCGGAGATCGATGCGTTGGCCCGTTTTGACCAGGCGTGGGCCGTCTATAAAACCTCTGCCGAGACCATCATTCACACCGCGCAAGCTGACATCGTAGACAGCCTCAATAATCAGAGTGCGGCGAAGCTCATGGCAGAACAAGGACGTCCGGCCTTTGATCAGGCGGATGATCTGCTGACCGGACTGGTCAACCTCAATGACAAGTTGGCCAGCCAGTCTCTGGATGAGAGCGAGGTGATCTACCAGAGCAATTTCAGCCTGCTGATCGGTATTTCAAGCTCTGCGTTTGTTATCTGCCTGCTGCTCGCGCTGCTGGTGACTCGCAGTATCTTGCGCCAGCTGGGGGGCGATCCCTCCTATACCGTGCAAGTTGTCTCCCGGGTTGCCAATGGCGATCTCTCCACCCCGGTCAAGCTGCGGGCTGATGACACCTCCAGCCTGCTGTTTGCCATCAAGAGCATGGCCCATCGCCTCTCCGATACCCTCAACGAAGTGGGCGCCATGTCGGAGGCCATCGGTTCGGCCTCGGAACAGGTGGCAGCCACCGCCAACTCCCTCTCCCAAACTGCCTCGGAGCTGGCATCCAGCGTCGAGCAGACCAGCGCCTCGGTTGAAGAGATGGCCGCCACCGTGAGCCAGAACGCCGACAACGCCAAGGTGACCGAGAATATCTCCACCAAGGCGGCCAGCAGTGCCACCGACAGTGGCAAGGCGGTCGGTGAGATGGTGCATGCCATGAAAGAGATCGCCTCCCGCATCACAGTGATCAACGACATCGCCAATAAAACCGACCTGCTGGCCATCAATGCCGCCATCGAAGCGGCGCGGGCCGGTGAGCACGGCAAAGGGTTTGCCACCGTGGCGGCCGAGGTCAGAAAACTGGCTGAACGCTCGCAAAATGCCGCCAAAGAGATTGGCGAGCTGGCGAGCCGTTCGGTCAGCGTGGCCGAACAGGCGGGCACCCTGCTGCGTGAGATGCTGCCCGGCATCGATCAGACCGCCACCCTGGTGCAAGAGATCGCCTCCGCCTCTCGCGAGCAGCGGGCCAGCGTTTCGCAAATCAATATCGCAGTGACCCAGATCAGCGATGGCATGCAGGCCTCTGCCGCCTCCGCCGAGGAGCTGAGCTCCACCTCGGAAGAGCTGAGCTCCACCGCCCTGCAACTGCAGGAGCTGATGCAGCAGTTCACCCTGAGGGGAGGCAACAGTCGTCAGCCACAGCCGTTCCACGGTTCACACTATGTGGCCAAACCCGTGAGCCCGAAAAAGAGCGCCCTGAGCCAGCATCCACACCTGCACCACGACGATGATCTGGAACAAGCAGTGGATGATGGCAAGTTCACCAACTACTAGGAGCCGGCATATGCGCACCAAACTTGCTCCTGAGACCACCACCTCCCACTTCCACTGCGTGACCTTCATGCTAGGGGGGGAGTTATATGGGGTCGATATCAGCTGCATCCGTGAAATCATCGAGTTCGAGGGGATGACCCCGGTGCCCATGATGCCGCGCTTCGTCAGGGGGATCATCAATCTGCGGGGCGCCGTGGTGCCCGTTATCGACCTCTCCATCCGCTTCGGACGGGCCCAGACCGAGCTTAAACCGACCACCTGTGTGGCGATCCTCTCCCTGTCAAACTGCAACGGCGAAGATCAGGAGATCGGCATGCTACTCGATGCCGTGTGTGAAGTGCTGGAGATCGCCACCGACACCATAGAGCCCGCCCCGACCTTTGGCGCCCATATCCGGGGGGATTTCATTCAGGGGGTGGTGACCATCGCCCAGCAGTTCGCCATTTTGCTCGATATGCAAAAAGCCCTCTCCATTGCCGAACTCAGCGCCATGGCGGAGGCGTCCACCAGCCAGCTATTCAATGTCGAGCAAGGGGGATGCTAGTGGCATCACTCGTCACACCGGAACAGGGGCCGCTGCTTAGCCAAAAGGAGTTCGATCTGTTCCGGCGCTTTATTCTGACTACCGCTGGCATCGACCTTGCGCCCTGCAAGCGAGCGTTGGTGCAATCACGGCTGGCCAAACGGCTGCGGGCACTCAACATCAGCAGCTACTACAGCTACTGGGAGCGGATAAATCAGCCCTCGGAAGCCAATGAGCGGCAAATTGCCATCAATCTGCTCTCCACCAACGAAACCTATTTTTTCCGCGAGGCGCAGCACTTCAGCTGGCTGAAACAGTACGCCGAGCAGTTGCAAGCAAGCCGCCACCAGCCACTGCGCATCTGGTCTGCTGCCTGCTCCACCGGCGAGGAGGCTTACTCTGCCGCCATGGTGCTGGCGGAACAACTCGGCATCAATGAACGTTGGCGGATCTACGGGACCGACATCAATACCCGGGTGATCCCCATTGCCCAGCGCGCCATCTATATTGCTGAACGGGCTCGGCACGTCCCCCCCCATTTGTGGCTGCGCTATTTTCAGCGCGGCCATGACGAATACACAGGTAAGATCCGGGTCAGACCGGAGCTGGCCAGAAAGGTCTCGTTCTCCAACCTCAATCTGCTTACCTGCAGTGACTTTGTTGAGCGGGATTTCGACGTGATCTTTTTGCGAAACGTGCTGATCTATTTCAATGAAGCGACCAAGGCGCGCGTGCTATCACAGCTATGCGGCCTGCTCAGGCCCGGTGGCTATCTGCTGGTTGGTCACTCGGAGATCATCCGCCAGCAAGATCTGCCGCTGGAACAGGAAGCCCCTTCTCGCTATCGCTGCCAGGATGCCGTGGCAAAGGATAATGTATGACGATACGGGTATTGATCGTGGACGACTCTGCCCTGGTGCGAGAGGTGCTCACCCAGATGCTGGGCAAATCCCCCGATATAGAGGTGATTGGCGCTGCGTTTGACCCCATTTTTGCCATGCAGCAGATGAAAAAATGCTGGCCGGACGTGATCATTCTCGACATCGAGATGCCAAGGATGGATGGCCTCACCTTTCTCAAGAAGATCATGACCGAACGCCCGACCCCGGTCATCATCTGCTCCTCCCTGACCGAAGCGGGGGCCGCCGTCACCCTGGATGCCCTCTCGGCAGGGGCCATCTCCATCATCACCAAACCGGCTGTCGGCATTAAAAGCTTTCTACAGCAATCGGCCAATGAGCTGATCCAGGAGATCCGGGGCGCGGCCAATGCCAAATTGCGTAACTTGCTCCCGGCCAACCAGCCCGCAGGCTTCGTGCCCGCCCCCAAACGCAGCGCCGATGCCATGCTCTCCCCCCCTGCCGAGCGGATCAAATTCAAAACCACAGAGCGGATCATTGCCGTGGGCACCTCAACCGGAGGCACCCAGGCGCTGGAGTATCTGCTGACCCGATTGCCCACCAGCTGCCCGGGGCTCGCCATCGTCCAGCATATGCCCGCCAAATTTACCGCCTCCTTTGCCGACCGGCTCAATGGTATCTCCCAGTTGGAAGTGAAAGAGGCCGTGACCGGCGATCGCCTGCTGCCCGGGGTCGCGCTGATTGCCCCGGGCGGCAAACATCTGCTGATCCAGCGCAGCGGCGCCCAGTATCTGGCCGAAGTGAAAGACGGACCACCGGTCTCCCGCCACTGCCCGTCGGTGGATGTGCTGTTTCGCTCGGTGGCGGTGAGTGCGGGTCACAATGCGCTCGGGGTCATCATGACCGGCATGGGGGACGATGGTGCCCGTGGTTTGCGGGAACTGCACGACACCGGTGCCCGCACCATTGCCCAGGATGAAGCCAGTTGTGTGGTATTTGGCATGCCCAAAGAGGCGATAGCCCACGGCGGGGTCGATGAAGTGATGTCACTTTCGCAGATAACACAGATGCTCGCGCGTCCGGATTAACAGGGGATTAACTATGTCATTAGCGCAATGGCAGGGCCGCTGTGCCCTGGTGGTCGATGACTCTCGCACCCAGCAATACGAAGTGACTTGCCTGTTGCAGGAGCTGGGCTTTGGCCAGATCCATGTTGCCAGCGATGGCCAGGAAGCCCTCAACAAACTGCTGCAAATCGACCATGTGGATCTGCTACTCACCGACCTCAATATGCCCGGCATGGATGGGGTGGAACTCATCAGCCAGCTGGAAAAACAGACCAACTACCAGATGTTTATCGCGGTCATGAGCGCCGTCGATCGGGATGTACTGGACGTGATCCACTCCATCGCCGATGCCGGCACGCTGGAAGTGATCGGGGTGCTGGCCAAGCCACTGAGGAAAAGTGATTTGTACGGCATACTCCAGCATTGCGATCCCTTGAAACACCGCAAAAGCAACAACTGGATGCAACTCAGCTTTACCGTGGAGGATGTACAGCAGGCACTGGATAATGGCCAGTTGGTCCCCTTTCTGCAGCCCAAGATCGCCATGGTGGACTCCAGTCTCTACGGTTTTGAAGCGCTGGTTCGCTGGCGTCACCCTGAACACGGGGTGCTCCCGCCGCTCTGTTTTGTCCATCATCTGGAACAGGGGCAATTGGCGCTGGACTTTTTCTATCTATTTTTACATGCCACCTGCGAGGCACTGAATAGATTAAGTACCCTGCCTGCTCCCATCAGCTGTTCCATTAATATGCCGGTCACCCTGCTGACCACCGATAAATTGGTCGAGAACATGGTCAATATTGTTCAGGAGCATCAACTGCCCTGCAACGCCATCATTATCGAAGTAACCGAAACCACGGTGATGTCAAATCTGGCCATGTCGTTGGGCACGCTGGCACGGCTGAGATTACGGGGATTTGGCGTCGCCATGGACGATTATGGGACGGGTTACTCCTCCATGAAGCAGTTATCTCGCTGTCCCTTTACCGAGATCAAGATTGATAAAGAGTTTGTCCACGATGCCCATACCAGCCCCAAGAAGTTGGCTATATTGACCTCAGCGATCGTGATGAGCCAAAAACTGGGGCTTAAAACTGTGGCTGAAGGGATTGAGAGCGAAGAGGACTGGCAACAGCTGGCCCTGCTGGGCTGCGAATTGGCACAAGGCTATTACATCAGTCGCCCTCTGCCACTGGACCAAATTGAAAACTGGTTTGCCGAATGGCAAGCCAGATCAACCTCACCAGCCAGACCATATTGAATTTGTCCCCTGACTGGGGGAAATAGTACAAAAGCAGTCGCTTTATCACTGCAAGGAACGCTAACAATTAGCATGAGGCTATCTATGAACAATCTAATCCGTCAGTTTTCCATTAAAGTGCGATTGATAATCTCATTTTTACTGGTGAACCTTATCCTGATCGGGGTGGGGATATATGGCAAACAAAATACAGCCGTCGTCAATGACATGCTCAATAGCATGTATCTCAACAATTTGACGCCCATCAAGGATATTGCCAACGCCAATATGCAGGCGATCTACCATAACCGCTCACTGTTTGATTATGTTATCGAACCCACCCAGGCCGGGATGGACAACATTGGCCGTGAAATAGATGACCACGAGCAAACAATGCAGGCGTTGCTCAATAAATATCGCGCCACCGAGTTGACCGATCCAGAGAAAGCCGCATTGACAGAAGTTGACCGCACCTGGCCCCTCTATAAAGCGGCCGCCAAAAAAGCCATGGCCGCCAGCTATGCCAATGACAACGATACCGCCGTCAAATTGATGAAAGGCGAAGCGGCGGCCAGTTTTCAGATGGTCGACGACATGCTCAGCAAGCTGGTGGATATCAATGAACAACTGGGCACCAAAGCCTATAACGACAGTGATGTGATCGTGGCTGGCCTCACTGCCACGACCTACACCATTCTCACCATTTCCGTCATCTTCTCCCTGCTGCTGGGTTGGCTGCTGAGTAACAGCATCAACCAGCCGCTGGCCAGCATCATGGAAGAGATCAAACAACTGGCTGCCGGTTATCTCACTGCGAAAGATAACTCGGATGGCAATGATGAACTGACCCAGATGCAGCTCTCGATGATCAACGCGCGCCGCAGTCTGCGCGATATCGTCTCCACCATGCAGCATGCCGCCGAAGGGCTCACGGCCAGCTCCTCTCAGCTGGTCGCCGCCGCGCAGCAAGTCAACACCAGTTCCCAGCAACAGTCGCTGGCTACCGCCAATACCGCCGCCTCGGTGGAAGAGTTGACCACCTCGGTCTCCCAGCTCTCCTCCTTCGCCAATCAGGCCAATACCGTGGTCATGGAGTCTGGCGAGATTGCCCACGCAGGGGAAGTGCAGGTCAAGCGCGCCTCCCAAGAGGTGGTGCGGGTAACCGCCGCGGTCAATGACTCCGCCAAGCAAGTTCAGGGACTGTTTGATGACATCACCCGGATCAGCCAGATCTCGGTGATGATCCAGGGGGTTGCCGACCAGACCAACCTGCTGGCGCTGAACGCCGCCATTGAAGCGGCCCGCGCCGGTGACATGGGGCGTGGCTTTGCGGTGGTGGCGGATGAGGTTCGCACCCTGGCCGCCCGTACCACGCAAGCAACCCAGGAGATCAACGAGATGCTGCAGTCGATCCAGCAAGGGGCGACTGGCGCGGTGAAAGGGATGAATACCTGCGCCGACAGCATGGATACCGTGCGGGAGACCACGGATCACTCCAGCAACACCATGGCTCAGGTCGATCAGAGTTCACGCAAGGTGGTCGGACTGATTCAGGAGATCAGCTCCATGCTCCATGAACAGGCCGCAGCCAGCCAGCTGATTGCCCAATCCGTTGAAGAGATCACCCAGATGTCAGTGGAGAACGTGGCAGCGGCCGAGAGCGTCAACCACGATGCCTCCCAGCTCACCGACATCATTCAGCAGCTGGATCAGGGGATCCGCTTCTTCAAGGTCTAAGCAAGCAGACAGACCACAAACCGACAGGTTTGTGGTCTGTTCAATCAGCCTCATCGATTTACGTTCCGTTGGTTCAGGTTCCGTTAATTCAAGTCGCATTGGTTCAAGTAGCATATTCAGTACTTTGGTTTCAATACTCTGGTTTCAGTACTCTCCAGTCTGAAAATTGTGAGTGACAATGGTTGTGGCGGGAATAATATCCCGCCACTTTTTTTTGCTGCATTTATGACGAGGAAGGCACGCTGCTGTGTTGGGAAAATGGTGAGAAATGACAAACTGAGAGAGGATCAACAGAAGGTGCGGGGGCTCTAGCAAACCAGATAAATCACATGGCAATCAAAACGGTAAACCAGACAGTCTTCAAACAAGGAGGTAAGCATCGCCCACGATAATGGCAAGCGGGTTAATAGAATGCGGGATCAACTGACCTGACGATATTGCTCGGTCACGGTAATACGCGGTTTCATCCGGTTATTCATCACCTTGATCACCCCGAAACGGGGCAGGGCTTTGCTGGTGGTCAATACCAGATCGGCAGTGAGGTTCAAACAGACGCTGGCCTGCTCCCCTGCTTCAATGACCATAAATTCCCCGTTGCCGTGCGGTGTATTCATCCAGACCAGATCACCGTTTTGCGGGATCACCTGCGGATGCTGTTCACTAAAAAACCAGCTTTGTGGCATCAGGGGTTTATAAAAACGACTGACAGCGATGGCATTGAGTACCAGTTGCACCTGATGGGGAATACTCCAATCAAGTTCGGCGGCTTTATCCATCAACTGATAATAGAGGGCGGCATCATCGACACAAAAAGGCTGGGTAGCAAAGGAGCTGGGCACCAATTGTCGCCCTTTATACTCGGTAGCAAATAACATGTTATCGGACAGGTCCAACATCAGACGGTCACTCTGGGCATCATAGTGCCATTTCCAGCTATCGGTCGGTTGGATAAACATGTTGGAGCCCTTGCTTGAAATTTCGTCTATCGACTTTATTCCATGTCGATAAAATCAGCAACATCAAATAAAGGGCTCCACCCTATTTCTTATATATTGGTCACGATCTCTTTGACCAGACCCGGTCCTTTAAAAATAAAACCGCTATAAATTTGCACCAGACTGGCACCGGCGGCCAATTTTTCACGGGCAGCCATGGCACTATCAATACCGCCCACCCCGATAATTGGCAGCGCACCATTTAGCGCCTTGGCCAGATGACGGATCACCTCGGTGCTCTTGTGTTGCAGCGGACGACCACTCAGGCCACCCGCTTCACCGGCATGGGGCATGTCATAAATCATCTCGCGCTCGAGGGTGGTATTGGTGGCGATAACCCCATCGATGCCATTACGCACCAGCGAAGCGGCGACCTGGTCTATTTCTTCAAGGCTTAAATCCGGGGCAATTTTAACCGCCAGCGGCACATACTTTTTATATTGGGCGGCCAGCTCTTGCTGACGCACCTTGAGGGCGGCCAGCAATTCATCCAGCGCCTCGCCATATTGCAGCGAACGCAACCCCGGGGTGTTGGGGGAAGAGATATTGACGGCAATATAACCGGCGTGATCATAAACCTTGTCCATGCAGATCAGGTAATCATCCTTGCCCTGCTCGATGGGGGTATCTTTGTTCTTGCCGATATTAATGCCGATCACCCCCTGATATTTGGCCTCTTTCACCTTGGCCACCAGATGATCCACCCCCTTGTTGTTGAATCCCATCCGGTTGATGATCCCCTCTGCCGGAATAACCCGGAACAGGCGAGGCTTGTCATTGCCGCTCTGGGGTTTGGGGGTGACAGTACCTACCTCGATAAAGCCAAATCCCATGGCGCCCAGCGCGTCTATGCACTCACCATCTTTATCCAGACCCGCCGCCAACCCCAGCGGATTGGCAAAAGAAAGCCCCATGACAGTGACGGGGCGTTTCGGCAAATTCTGGCGGAAGAAACAATCGAGTGGCGTACCGAGAAGACGGGGCAAATATTTCATGGAGAGATCGTGAGCCTGTTCCGGATTGAGCTTGAACAGGAAATGCCTGGCGATGGGGTACAACATCTTTGCTCCTTAAAGAAAGCCCCGGCAACTGGCCGGGGCTTTGGGTGTAATGCCGGTGTGATGCCTTAATCTGGCAATTAAAGTGCCCGGCAATTCAACTGGAGCAGATTCAACTCTCGCAAGGCCACCGAGAACTTGGCGAACTCGTGGGTACTGGTGGTCTTGAAGTCGGCCAACATATGGGTCCAACGGGACAAGAGTTGCTCATGCTCCGAAATCCAGTCGGCCAGTATGGTAGCGCATTCTCCCTGATCTTTGCACCCTTCCAGTACCACAGAAGTGAGACTGCGTTGCTGCCAGTCCAGATCTTCGCGGAAGGAGGCCCGCGCCATCGCCTGCCAGTGGTTGCCGACCGGCTGATGATTGATCTGGTCGAGGAACCAGTGCAGATCCAGTTTGGCCCCGAGGCGATAGTAGACATTGGCTGCAAGCAGGATGTCGATCTGGTGCTCCGCCGCAATCTGCGCCAAATCAAGGCAGGAGAAGAGGCTACTCATATGGGCGACCTGACGGGCAATGGCCTCGGGCACCTGTTTCTCCATCCATTTGGCAACAGCCTGACGATGCTCGGCCACTTCGCTCTCATCCATCACCTCGTAGAGGTGCTTCCCTAAGGTCTCGAACGCCGGACGGAAGAAGGCGATGTTCTCACTGATGCTCCAGCTGCGATTGCGGGCGCGCAGGAACCAGCGGGTAGCCCGGCGCACGATGCGGCGGCTGTAGAACATCAGCTCAAGTTGGGTCTGGGCATCCACCAGGTTGTCGCACCCTTCGATATCGCGCCACAGGGGGTTCATGCCAAACACTTCGCGGGCCATGGCGAAGCAGCAGGCTACTTCCGCCACCGAGGCACCGGTCTCGTCCTTCATCCGGCTGGCAAAGTTGAGCCCCATGTCGTTGACCAGCATGTTGGCCACCCGGGTGGCGATGATCTCACCGCGCAATGGGTGATCGGCCAGCTGGGCACCAAATTGCTGCTGCACCTTGGCCGGGAAGCTGGTGACCAGCATGTTGGCGAGGAAGGGCTCGTCGGTCACTTCCGGGCAGTTGAGCTGCTCTTTCAGTACCATCTTGCCGTAGGCCACCAGCACCGCCAGTTCGGGTCGGGTCAGCCCCTGCCCTGCCGCCATCCGCTCGGAGAGCTCCTCATCAGAGGGCAAGAACTCCAGCGCACGGTCCAGCTTGCCTTCCCGCTCCAGCCCCTGAATAAAGCGTTGCTGCTCTTTGAGTTGCTCGGTGCCTCGGAAGCTGGTGACCGAGATGGACTGGGACTGGCGGTAGGCGTTGGTGATGACGATCTGCGCCACGTCGTCAGTCATCTCGTAGAGCATCTGATTACGCTGCTTGAGGGTCAGATCCCCTGCTGTCACCAATTGGTTGAGCAGGATCTTGATGTTCACCTCGTTGTCGGAGCAATCCACCCCGCCCACGTTGTCGGTAAAGTCGGTGTTGATGCGACCGCCCTGACTGGCGAACTCCACCCGACCCAGCTGGGTAAAGCCCAGGTTGCCACCCTCGCCCACGATGCGGGCCCGCAGATCACGGCCATTGACCCGCAGCGCGTCGTTGCTGCGATCCCCGACTTCCCCATCGCTCTCGCGAGCGCTCTTCACATAGGTGCCGATGCCACCGTTCCACAGCAGATCGACGTTGAGGCAGAGCAGCGCCTTGATCAGCTCGTTCGGCGCCATGCTGGCCTTGTCGCTGCCAAGCAGGGTCTGGATCTCGGGGCTGAGCTTGATGGACTTGGCAGAGCGCAGGAAGATGCCGCCCCCTTGTGATATCAGCTCGCGGTTGTAATCATCCCAGCTGGAGCCCGGCAGATCGAACAGCCGCTGCCGCTCGACAAAACTGCTAGCCGCATTTGGGGTCGGGTCGATGAAGATGTGCATGTGGTTGAAGGCGCCCACCAGCCGGGTGTGCTCGGAGAGCAGCAGGCCGTTGCCAAACACGTCCCCCGCCATGTCACCGATCCCGACGCAGGTAAAATCGGTGGTCTGGCAGTTGACGCCAATCTCGCGAAAATGCCGCTTGACCGACTCCCAAGCGCCGCGGGCGGTGATCCCCATCTTCTTGTGGTCGTAACCGACCGAGCCGCCGGAGGCGAACGCATCGCCGAGCCAGTGACCGTATTCGAGGCTGATCTCGTTGGCGATGTCGGAGAAGGTCGCCGTGCCCTTGTCGGCGGCGACCACCAGGTAGTAGTCATCCTCGTCGTGACGCACCACGGATGTCGGCGGGATCACCTCGCCGCCGATGATGTTGTCGGTCACATCGAGCAGGCCGCGAATAAACAGGCGATAACAGGCCTTGCCCTCCTCCTGAATGACGGCGCGGGCTGCCCCCACCGGCATCTGCTTGCAGTAGAAACCGCCCTTGGCCCCCACCGGCACGATGACAGTGTTCTTCACCTGCTGTGCCTTCACCAGACCCAGCACCTCGGTGCGGAAGTCCTCCTTGCGATCGGACCAGCGCAGGCCGCCACGGGCTACCTTGCCCCAGCGCAGATGTACCCCTTCCACCCGAGGCGAGTAGACGAAGATCTCGAACTTCGGCAGCGGCAGCGGCATGTCGGTGATGCTGGAGGGGGCCAGCTTGAAGGAGATGTAGGGCTTGATGTTGCCCGCTTTGTCCAGCTGGTAGTAGTTGGTGCGCAGAGTGGCGTCGATCATCTCTACATAGCGGCGAATGATACGATCGTCATCGAGGTTGGCCACCTGATCCAGTTTGGCAGCAAGCTCCTCGTGCAGCTTGGCTTCTGCCTTGGCGTCCTGTTTGCCTGCGGGGTCGAGGCGCTGCTCGAACAGGGTAAACAGCAGCTGGGCGATATCGGGATAACGGGTCAGGGTCTCTTCGATATAGGACTGGCTGAAGGAGACGCCGGTCTGGCGCATGTATTTGGCATAGGCGCGCAACACTGAGACCTGACGGCCAGTGAGACCTGCCCCCAGTACCAACCGGTTGAAGCCGTCATCTTCCAGCTGTTTGTTCCAGATGGCAGCAAACGCCTGCTGGAAGCGCTGCTGGCTCTGGGCCAGATCAAAGGGCTGCTCACCACGCAGCAGCATGGAGAAGTCGAGGATCCAGAACAGATCGCCGCTCGGGGTGCGAACCTGATACGGGGTCTCGCCGATCACCCGCAGCCCCATGTTCTCCAGCATCGGCAGCACGTCGGAGAGGTGAATGGGCTCGGTGCGATGGAACAGCTTGAGCCGTACCCGACGGTCGTTCTCCTCTTCCTGGGCGCGGTAGAACAGCATACCGAGTGGCTCGACTTCGCTCAGGTTATCGAGCGCCATGATGTCGGCCACGGCAGAGCCCGGCAGCACATCTTCCTTATAGGCGCGGGGGAACGCTGTGCAGAAACGGCGGCGCAGCTCGTTGCCACGGGCCTCGCCATAGTGGGAGAGCAGCACGGAGTCGAGTCGGTCATCCCAGCTGCGAGCCGCTTCAATCAGGTTGTTCTGTACTTCGTTCACATCAACATCCACGTTGTTGTTGTTGACCCGCACTATGTAGTGGGTCCGCGCCAGCACGCCCTCGGTGAAGTAGACGTTGAACTCCACCTCTTCGTTGCTGCCAAAATATTTCTGCAAAATTTGCTGGGTCTTGATCCGCAGCGCCGTGTTGTAGCGCTCCTTGGTGACATAGACCATGCAAGAGAAGAAGCGACCGTAGACATCACGACGCACGAACAGCCGCAGCATGTCCCGCTCCTGCATCTCCAGCACGCCGAGACCAGTGGCCAGCAGCTCCTCTTCGCGAGCCTGGATCAGCTCATCGCGGGGATAGGTTTCCAGCACGTTGAGCAGTGCCTTGTAGGCGTGGGAGCCCTTCTCGTGACCGGAGGCGGCCATGATGCGCTCCAGCCGATGGCTGATGAGCGGGATCTGGGTCGCGCTGGTGTTGTAGATGGAAGAGGCGTAGAGGCCGATGAAGCGATCTTCCCCGATCACCTTGCCATGCTCGTCGAAGCGCTTGATGCCGATGTAATCCACATAGGCCGGACGGTGTACCCGGGACTTGCTGTTGGATTTGGTGAGGATCAGCAGATCGGAGCTCAGGGCAGCGTGACGGGCGCTGGCAGGCATGTTGCCAAGGCGCTGGCCCACCTCCTTAATAGAGTTCTTCATCAGACCCAAGCTGGAGCTGGCCTGCGGCAGGATCTCGTGATCCCCCTCCACCGCCTTGACGTCGTAGCGGCGATAGCCCATCAGAGTAAAGTTGTGGGCAGCCACCCATTTGAGGAAAGCGACGCAGGAGGCCACCTCCTCCTTGCTCACCGGGCTCTTGCGTTTGGGCAACTCGTCGATGATCTCATTGAGCTTGGCCAGCATCGGCTGCCAGTCGCCGACCGCCAGCGCCACTTCACCGGCTACCGAGTTGAGCTCGGCAGCCAGCGCGGCCATCTGCTCCTCGCTAGTGAGGTGGTCGATCTCGATAAGGAATGCCGTTTCAACCGAGGTCTGCCCGTCGGTGTTGTCGAGCTCGAGAATGGCGCCAATCTTGCCATCTGCGCCACGAATAAGGTGCAGCGGTTGGTGCAGCATCATGTGAGCGGTGATATTGAGCCGCTTGAGCGCCATCCGGATGGAGTCCACCAGGAAGGGCGAATCCTGCAGGATCACCTCGACGATGGTATGGGGCGATTGCCAGCCGTGACGGGTCAGCTCGGGATTGTAGACCCGGATGTAGGGGTCGGTGCCGGTACGCTGATTGAGGGCATTCCACAGGCTCAGGGCCGCACCGTAGAGATCGCTGTCATTGCGATCGTGCAGGTCGGAGCTCGCCATGTTGCCGTAGAACTTGGCAACGAAGCGCTCGACCAGCGAGGCACTGTTTTTGGGCAACTTCTGATGGATCAGGCTGAGAACGTTTTCGAGCAGAACTGAGGTAGGGGCGTCTTTCAATGCCATTTTTATATTCCTTATCGGACGACATTAACCACCGACGCAGAGGCAACCACCCTGGTTACCCGCTGGTGCAGAGTTGTTGCGAAGTGTAATGGCTTGGATAAGGGAAGGCGAGGACAGGTGCTAACGAGATGTTAAAAACAAGGTACAGATCACGGCTTAAACTGTGAGAAATTTTGTAAATAACCAAAAATACAGAAATTCCCACTACCTTTGTGCCAGTTTACCGGATAGATAGTGACGCAAAGCAGATAAACAGTCGGTAATCTGTTCGATTTTTGTTAATTTATGCGTTCGAGACTGATAAAGCGGTAATCATCCTGAGTTTTCAGCCGAAAGTAGCCATGAACACCATTAATGGCGACAAAGGGCCGTATTTTTTCTATGCCAAGTTCCAGGGTCAGCCCCTGTTCGCTGCGCACCACCAGCCGTTTGGCATGGCCCTGATACATCAGCATCACCTCGTCGCTGCTCAATGAGAGCCGGAAAGTAAACTGCTTCACGCTTGCTCCTGATCACACGGTAAATCACACAATGAGGGGCAGGCGCGTTCACGCCCCTGCCCCGTCGGTACTTACTGCTGCAGTGCCTTGCTTACCTTCTCGAACAGATCCCGTGCCAGCCCCTCAAGGTTGGCAAGACGGGTCAGCTCGGCGCGAATAAGGGCCTTGCGCGCCTCATCCAGTCGCTTGAACTGGATCAGCGGCGTGATGAGGCGGGATGCCACCTGCGGATTGACCTCGTTGAGCTCGATCAGCAGATCGGTCAGGAAGCGGTAACCGCTGCCATCCACCGCATGGAACTGCACCTGATTGCTCATGGCGAAGCTGCCGATCAGCGCCCGCAGCCGGTTCGGGTTACGAATGCTAAAGGTGGGGTGACTCATCGCCTGTTTCACTTCGCCGAGCACATCAGCGGCGGGTTTGCTGCCAATCAGCCGCAGCCAGTTGTCCAGCACCAGTCCATCCTTGGCCCACTTGCCCTCAAAATCGGCCAGCAGCGCGGCGCGGCATGGCAACAGATAGCCGTTGGCCACCTGCAACGCTGTCAGGGTATCGGTCATGTTGTCGGCAGTTGCATACTGCTCGCGCACCAGCGCATCGGCATGCTCAGAGTCCAGTGCCGCCAGATAGCCGAGCACCACCCCTTTGAGGGCCCGCTTGGCCATGTCGGCGTGCACCACCTGATAACCGCTCAGACGCAGGCTCTGGTAGATAGCCGCCAGCCGCGCGCCAAAGGCCTCGGCAAGACGGATGTGGATCGCGTCGCGCACCTGATGGATGGCGTCGATATCAGCCACCTCGAACAGCTCGGCCAAGGTTGCCTCACCGGGCAGCGCCAGCAGCTCCGCCTTGAGGGCCAAATCCAGATCGCTGTCGTCCAAAATGGCGACAAAGGCTGCCAGCAGGGTCTGGGAGAGCTCAACCCCCTGCCCGTGCTGTACCCGTGCCACCCCTTCGATGACCGCCTTGTTGATCAGCATCTGGGCGGCATCCCAGCGGGCAAACTCGTTGCGGGCAAAGCGCATCAGGAAGGCGAGCGCTTCATCGCTGTAGTCATAGTGCAGCTTGACCGGCGCGGAGAAGTCCCGCAGCAGGGAGGGAACCGGCTTGACCGGCACCTGATCGAATTCGAAGGTCTGCTCTGCTTCCAGCACGTCGAGCACGTTGCCGATGGCCTTGCCCTGATATTGCAGCGCAATGACGGCACCTTGTTGGTCATAGAGCTCGATGTCGAGGGGGATATGCAGCGGCAGCTTCTGCGGCTGATCCTGGGTCGGTGGGGTGTGCTGGCTCACATGGAGGCGATAGATACCGCTGGCGGCATCGTACTCGTCAGTGACGGTCAGCTCCGGCGTGCCGGACTGGCTGTACCAGCGGCGGAAACGGCCGAGATCGACACCGGAAGCATCCTCCATCGCCTGCACGAAATCATCGCAGGTAGCGGCCGAGCCGTCGTGACGCTCGAAGTAGAGACGCATACCGGCCTGGAAGGCATCTTCACCCAGCAGGGTGTGCATCATGCGGATCACTTCCGACCCCTTCTCGTAGACGGTCAGGGTGTAGAAGTTGTTCATCTCGATCACCACATCCGGGCGGATCGGGTGCGCCATGGGGCCGGCATCTTCGGCAAACTGCGGGCCACGCACGGTACGCACGTTGTTGATGCGATTGACGCCACGGGAGCCCAGATCGGAGGAGAACTCCTGATCCCGGAACACCGTCAGCCCCTCTTTCAGGCTGAGCTGGAACCAGTCGCGACAGGTGACGCGGTTGCCGGTCCAGTTGTGGAAATATTCGTGACCGATCACCCGTTCGATACCGTGGTAGTCGCTGTCGGTGGCAGTGGCAGGATTGGCCAGCACGAACTTGGAGTTGAAGATGTTGAGCCCCTTGTTCTCCATGGCGCCCATGTTGAAGAAGTCCACCGCGACGATCATGTAGATGTCGAGATCATACTCGAGGCCGAAACGCTGCTCGTCCCAGCCCATGGAGTTGATGAGGCTCTCCATGGCAAAACCGGCGCGGTCGAGGTTGCCCTTGTCGACGAAGATCTCGAGGGCCACCTTGCGACCGCTCTTGGTGGTGTAGTGGCTGCGCTCCACATCGAAATCACCGGCGACCAACGCAAACAGGTAGCTCGGTTTGGGGAAAGGATCCTGCCACTGCACGAAGTGGCGACCACCATCGAGCTCACCACTGTCGACCTTGTTGCCGTTAGAAAGCAGGAAGGGGAACTGAGCTTTGTCGGCGGTAATGCGGGTGCTGTAACGCGCCAGAATGTCGGGGCGGTCCAGATAATAGGTAATGCGGCGGAATCCTTCCGCTTCACACTGGGTGCAGTAGGCATCGCCAGACTTGTAGAGCCCTTCCAGCGCGGTGTTGGCGGCCGGATCCAGCAGGGTGACGATAGTCAGCACACATTCGGCAGGCAGGTTGAACAGGGTCAGGCTGCTCTCGCCTTGCTCGTAGTGGTCACAGGGAATGCCATCAATGGCAACGCTTTTCAGGGTCAGCTGCTCGCCATCGAGTACCAGCGGCGCATTATGCTCACCGTTGCGGCGAATGCGGGTGATGGCGGTGACCTGGGTCAGCGGCTCCTGCAGTTGGAAATCGAGGTCGAGGGTGTCGATCCAGTAGAGCGGCGCCTGATAATCCTGGCGATATTTGGCCGTCATGGCCTGGGAGTGATCGGTCATTATTGTCTGCTTCCACGCTTGTTAAAGGCGAGAAAGAGGCTGTCACAACCAACTGGCGGGGTCAAACAATTTGCATATCGTCAGATATGCCAGACAAAAAGAAAGGGCGACCGGAGTCGCCCTTGTTCATTATGTTAGTTTGTTCAGCTGCGCTTACTGGACTTGACCAGATCCGCCGTGATGTTGGCCGCTTCGATGAGATACTCATCGGGCGCTTCAAAATCCGCGGGCAGTTCATCCAGACTCTTCACCGCCGGCTTGCCAAGACGAGCAAGACGCTCGTTGGTGCGCTTGAGCGCTTTCTCATCCTGTTTCGCCTGCTCTGCAACACGCTCCGCCTCGTTGAGGGAGACCGACTTCTTGTCTTTCTCCTCCTTGTAGTCAGCGATGTCCTGCATAACATAAGCAAATTCAGGATCCTTGGCGATCCGGGCCTCATGAGCCGACTGCAGTTTGGGCAGCTGACTGGTGAAGTTACCGAGCCTCTGGTAGTTGGCGGAGGCAATCTTGTCCCACGGCAACGCATTGAACTCGCGGCTTTCACCCGTCTCTTGCGGGGCAACCGGCGTCGGGAAGCTGATATCCGGCGCCACGCCCTTGTTCTGGGTGCTGCCACCGTCGATCCGGTAGAACTTGGCGATGGTGTATTGCACGTGGCCCAGCGGCTGCTCGTAGAAGTCATAGACCTTAGCGAGGCTGCGATGCTGTTGCACCGTGCCCTTGCCGAACGAGTTTTCACCCAGGATCAGGGCGCGGCCATAATCTTGCATGGCCGCAGCAAAGATCTCGGACGCCGAAGCGCTGTAACGGTCGATCATCACCGACATGGGGCCGCCGTAGTAGACGTTGCCATCGTCATCGCCATTGACCGTGATACGGCCCATGTGATCACGAATTTGCACCACGGGACCGCTGGCGAAGAACAGCCCGCTCAAGGCAGAGGCTTCGGTGAGGGCACCACCGCCATTACCGCGCAGATCGATGATCAGACCATCGATCTTTTGCTTGTTGAGGCTGGAGAGCTCCTTGATCACGTCGTCGTGGAGATTGACGTAGAAGCTGGGGATCTCGATGACACCGATCTTCTTGCCTTCGGCAGTGACTACCTTTGACTTGGCCGCACGATCTTCGAGGCGCACCTTGTCGCGGATCAGCTCGACCTGCTCGGTTTTGAGTGCAGCACCTTTGCCACGCTGGATCTCCAGCTTCACCTTGCTCCCTTTCGGCCCTTTGATGAGCTCGACCACGTCATCAAGACGCCAGCCAATCACATCGACAATCTTGCCATCTTCCTGACCAACACCGGTGATCTTGTCATCGGCCTTGAGATGGGTAGATTTGGCAGCCGGACCACCGGGCACCAGGGAGCGGATGACGGTAAAGTCATCTTCGGCCTGCAATACGGCACCAATGCCTTCCAGCGAGAGGTTCATCTCGGTGTTGAAACGATCGGCATTACGCGGAGAGAGATAACTGGTATGCGGTTCGATGGCGCGAGCGAAGGAGTTCATGAAGAGCTGGAACACATCCTCGCTCTCGGTCTGGGACATCCGCTTGATGGCGTTGTTGTAACGCTTGCCAAGCAGCTCCTTGATCTCGGGCCACTCCTTGCCACTGAGCTTGAGGCTCAGGGCATCGAACTTGACCCGTTGGCGCCACAACTCATTGAGTTCGCCTTCGTCCTTGGGCCAAGCCGCCCCTTCCCGATCAAACTGATAGTTGTCGGTCTGGGTAAAATCAAAAGGAGTATCAAGCAGTTTGAGGGCGTATTCGAACCGCTCATAACGCCGTTGCTGACTCAGGTTGAACATCTCGTAGGCAGGTGCCAGACGGCCTCTTTCGAGGTCGGTGTCAAAACCGTTACGGTATTTGTCAAAACGGCTGATGTCAGAGGCCAAAAACAGATTGCGGCTGTAGTCCAGATTCTCCAGATATTTGTCGAAAACAACGGAGGAAAAGGCATCATCCAGCTTGAACTGTTTGTAGTGCGAGCGGGTAAACAGATTGGCAATTCGCTTGCTGGCCGTAGCATGTTGGCTCTCTTGAGCCAACACAGGCAAATCACTCTCCTTGAGCACCGGCTCGATGGCCTGTGCAAGCCCGGCAAGCGCCAGGCTACAGGCAACGAGGGAAAAACGAATTACGCCATGCTTCAACATTTGTCTCCTTAGAGAACCAAGTGCTCTGATTTGACCCGCACCATCATGCCAGTCTGCAGTTGGACCTGCACATCATCCTTGGTCACTTCCTTGATAGTTGCCGGAACCGGGAACCTGCCCATGACGACACGTACATCCTGCCCAACTTTCAGCGTAGCGGCATCCACTTTGACCAGCGGCGCTTCTGCTACCGGCGCTTTAGCTTCAACCTTCGGCTTGGCAGCTACGTCAGCTTTTTCAGCTTTACGCGCAGCAGGACGGCGGGGCTTTTTGGCCTTTTCGTCCTTCTCTTTCTCTTTGGTGTTGGTGCGACGGCTGGCAAACACACGCTCTTTGCTTTCTTTGAGCGCTTGCTTGGCATGCTCGATGTGCTCTTCGGTCAGCACTTCACCCGGGTTACCGTCCAGGTCTACACGAGCCTGGCCAGCTTTGAGGCCGTGCAGATAGCGCCAGCTGGAGGTGTATTGACGCAGTGCAGAACGCAGCATGGTCTTGGAGACTCTGGCATCGTCAGCAAGACGCTCGGCCAAATCCTGGAAGATGCCAATCTTGAGCGGCTTGGCCTCTCCTTCAGCAACGAAGCAGGCCGGGAATTTCTCGACCAGGTAGGCAACGATCTCTTTACTGTTCTTCAGCTTCTCAGTGTTTTCCATGTATAACCTTGGCTTTCATATAAACGCACGGGCATAACCCGAGCACAACAAAGGCCCCATTATAGAGAGCTTGGGGCCTTTTGCGAACCATCTAGCAATGACTTAAAGCATGCTTTCCAAAATTTGTACTGTTTCTTCGAGTCCAATCCGGTCTTGCTGGTCGAAACGGTTAAAAATCGGACTATCGATATCCAGCACCCCGATGATCTCGCCAGCACGGCGCACCGGAATGACAATTTCAGCATTACTGGCCCCGTCACAGGCAATATGCCCGTCGAACTGATGCACATCGTCCACCAGCTGGGTCTTGCCCTCTGCGACTGCAGTACCACATACACCACGACCGACCGGAATGCGCACGCAGGCCGGTTTGCCCTGAAATGGTCCCAACACCAGGGTGTCCCCTTGCAACAGATAAAAACCAACCCAGTTGATATCGGTCAGTTCCTGTCCAAGTAGCGCTGACAGGTTGGCCAAATTGGCAATCAGATCGGTTTCCCCCTCAAGCAGCGCCTTGGCTTGCCGGTTGAAGGTGCGGTAAAACTGTGTTTTTTCAATCATGATTAAATCGATTTCACTCCCTGTGGCTTGCAGGCAAGGTAACGCCTGACAGGAAAATTTCAAATATTTTTTCACGGTAACCATCCGCCACGGTGGCGTTATTCCCGCGCCACTGACAGCACTAATTGCTGACGTTGTCCATTGCTCCATTCAATATTGAGTAGCCATACCATCATGGAAGAGGTGCAACTCCCCACCAGGGTGGTGCCCTGCCATCCCCCAGCTATTTGTTCAAAATTCACCGGAATGGTGCCCATAAACATATCTCTGCCTTCGAGCCAGGCTTTTACCGGCTTGATGGCCGGATCACCACCTGTCAGGCGCACGATAAAGTCCTGTTCTGCACGTACCGGTAACTCACTAATCGCCGCGGTCAACGACTTGCCACCAATCAATTCGCTGCAACTGCTGTGGGAAAGATCACAAATTTGATCTTTTATCTGATCAACCGTTGCACTGTTATCAACCGAAAACCAGGTGCGATAGGCCACCAGCGCCAACAGTAGTGCCAGCACCAGTGAGAGGTGGAATACTTTACGTGCACTCAATTTCTCTTTCATTCAAACAGCCCCGATAAGGTGTAATAAAAATAGTATTTTTGTGATCTTGGACAAGGTAAAGAGCCCTGAAAACGGGGCACAGCGGAGCCAAATATATCACTGTTTATACTGTTATTTTACCTGTCAGTTCAGTATCATTCCCATGAAGTTTTCATTTAACTATCTTTTGCTTTTCCTTTCGTTAACAGGTGTTAACAAGCGTGGGCGGTAGTTCAATGAAGCCAGTCCGGTTGTCCGGATACAAAACCAAACAACAGCAGCATCGGAAGCGGAATATAACGATGAGCCATACAACAAACCACCCTGAGTACAACTACACCGTTGTTCGCCAGTTTACCGTCATGACGATTGTCTGGG
This sequence comes from Aeromonas sp. EERV15, assembly GCF_900079845.1. NCBI lineage: Bacteria > Pseudomonadati > Pseudomonadota > Gammaproteobacteria > Aeromonadales > Aeromonadaceae > Aeromonas > Aeromonas sp. EERV15. The sequence continues at coordinate 40,859 of NZ_FKKY02000018.1, forward strand.
GAATTGTCGGCATGTCGGTTGGCGTACTGATCGCAGCCCAGTTGATCTGGCCTGCCCTCAACTTCGAGACTCCCTGGCTGACCTACAGTCGCCTGCGGCCCCTCCACACCAACGCAGTGATCTTCGCCTTTGGCGTCAGCGCACTGATGGCCACCTCCTTCTATGTAGTGCAACGCACCTGTCAAACCAGGCTGTTCGGTGGCCGTCTCGCCTCCTTCGTGTTCTGGGGCTGGCAGGCGATCATCATTTCTGCAGCCATTACCCTGCCGCTAGGCATGACTGGTGGCAAGGAGTATGCCGAGCTGGAGTGGCCGATTGATATCGCCATTACCCTGGTCTGGGTTGCTTATGCCATTGTGTTCTTCGGCACCCTGATGACACGTAACACCTCCCACATCTATGTGGCGAACTGGTTCTTTGGCGCCTTTATCATCACGGTGGCCGTGCTGCATATCGTCAACAGCATGTCTGTGCCCCTCAGCATGACCAAGTCCTACTCCATGTACTCCGGCGCAATGGATGCCATGGTGCAGTGGTGGTACGGCCATAACGCGGTGGGCTTTCTGCTGACTGCCGGCTTCCTTGGCATGATGTACTACTTCGTGCCCAAACAGGCGGGCCGTCCGGTTTACTCCTATCGCCTCTCAATCGTGCACTTCTGGGCACTGATCTCCCTCTATATCTGGGCCGGTCCCCATCACCTGCACTACACCGCGCTGCCTGACTGGGCTCAGTCTCTGGGCATGGTGATGTCCCTGATCCTGTTCGTACCCTCCTGGGGCGGCATGATCAACGGCATCATGACCCTCTCCGGTGCCTGGCACAAACTGCGTTATGACCCCATCCTGCGCTTCCTGATCGTGTCACTGTCGTTCTACGGCATGTCAACCTTCGAAGGCCCGATGATGGCGATCAAAACCGTCAATGCCCTCTCCCACTACACCGACTGGACCGTAGGCCATGTTCACTCCGGTGCGCTGGGTTGGGTTGCCATGGTCTCTATCGGTGCGGTTTACCATCTGATCCCGAACCTGTTTGAGCAGGGGCGTATGTATAGCGTTCGCCTGATCAACGTGCACTTCTGGTTGGCGACCGTGGGCACAGTGCTCTACATCGTTGCCATGTGGATTTCCGGTGTGATGCAGGGGCTGATGTGGCGTGCGGTCAACGAGGATGGCACCTTGACCTACAGCTTCGTTGAGGCCCTTGAGGCATCCTACCCCTTCTACTTTGTGCGCTTCCTGGGTGGCTGCTTCTTCGTCACCGGCATGTTGCTGATGGCCTACAACGCTTATCGCACTATCACCGCCCCCAAAGGTTCCCTGGAACCTGTGGCCCAGCCAGCCTGAATGCAGAGGTCCAAGCATGAGCAACAATAACCGTCACGAGATCTTTGAAAAGAACGTCCCATTGCTGGTGGTCGGCATCATTTTCGCCATCAGTCTGGGAGGCCTGGTTGAAATTACCCCGCTGTTCTTCCAAAAGCAGACCACCGAGCCGGTTGAGGGCCTCAAGCCCTATACCGCACTGCAGATGGAAGGACGCGATGTCTTCATCCGCGAAGGCTGCACCAACTGCCACAGCCAGATGATCCGTCCGTTCCGCGCTGAAACCGAACGTTACGGTCACTACTCTGTGGCCGGTGAAAGCGTCTGGGAGCACCCCTTCCTGTGGGGCTCCAAGCGTACTGGTCCAGACCTGGCCCGGGTGGGCGGACGTTACTCTGATGACTGGCATCGCGCTCACTTGATCAATCCGCGCGATGTGGTGCCAGAGTCCAATATGCCCGGTTATCCCTGGCTTGATACCACAGTGCTGACCGGCGAGTTGACGGGCAAGAAACTGGCGCTGTTTCGCGATCACTTCGGCGTGCCTTATAGCGATGCCGACATCCAGGGTGCTACTGATGCCGTCAAGGGCAAGACCGAGCTGGATGCACTGGTGGCTTATCTGCAATCACTGGGTCATGCCCTGAAATAAGGAGGCGATGATGGACTACGGCACATTTCGCGGTCTCTATACCCTGCTGTTGATGGCCATCATGATTGGCATCATCGTCTGGGCCTATAGCAAACGCCGCAAGACCTCTTTCGACGAGGCTGCCAATCTGGTTTTTGCCGATGATGAGCAACCCGGTGCTGATAACAAGAACGCAGGAGCGAAGCAATAATGAGCACTCTGTTTAGCATTTTTGTAACCGTCATAACCCTGGGAACCATTCTGGGTTGTGTGATCCTGTTGGTGTGGTGCCTCAAGGACAAAATGGGTGTCGAAGAAGGCAAGTCCATGGGACACAGCTTCGACGGAATTGAAGAACTGAATAACCCACTGCCCAAATGGTGGACCTATATGTTCCTCTTTTTCATCGTCACCGGTCTGATTTATCTAGTCGCCTTCCCGGGACTGGGCAACTGGAAGGGCGTGCTGGGCTGGCAGAGCTCCAACCAGGATGTACGTTCGCTGGCAGAGTCCAAATCGGCAAATGAATCAGCCAAGAGTGAAGGTCGTGCGGTGGAGTATGACCGTGAAGTGGCCAAGGCTGACGAGATCTACGGCGCCAAGTTCCGTGAGCTCACCTATCAGGCCGATGGCAAGACCTACAAGGAGATCACCGAGATCGCCAAGGATCCGGAGGCACTCAAAGTGGGCCAGCGTCTGTTCCTGCAGAACTGTTCCCAGTGTCACGGCTCCGATGCCCGTGGTGGTCGCGGTTTCCCGAACCTGACCGACAGCGAATGGCAATGGGGCGGTCAGCCGGATAATATCAAGACCACCATCATGGGCGGTCGTCAGGGGATAATGGCTGCCTGGGGTGAAATCCTCGGCAAGGATGGCGTGCAAGAAGTAGCATCCTATGTGCTGAGCCTCTCCGGTCGCAAGGTCGACCTGGTGGAAGCGAAGAAAGGTGAAGCCCGCTTTACCATCTGCGCTGCCTGCCACGGGGCCGATGCCAAGGGGGGTATCGCCGTCGGTGCACCAGACCTGACCAACAACACCTGGCTCTACGGTGGTTCCCGCGAAGTGGTGGTACAAACTATCACCCACGGTCGCCAAGGCGTGATGCCTGCCTGGAAAGACATTCTGGGTGAGGATAAGGTCCACCTGCTGGCCTCCTACGTTTACAGTCTGTCTCATCAGCAGTCTGCCAAATAAGGTTCGCCCATAAAGATGTAACATGTGATAAACACGTGATTACACAGCAAAAAGCCTCGACTACTCGAGGCTTTTTGTTATCTTGTGTTGCGTAAACACCATCTTCCACGTTAATCATTCGTTTCACGGTAGTAGCAATCATGACCCAGCCCATCATCAAGCCATGGTATCGCCAATTCTGGCCCTGGTTTATCATCGCCCTGCCAAGCACAGCGGTGATCGCAGGCATCGCCACCGCCATTATTGCCAGTAAAGATGGCGTCAATCTGGTGGCCGAGGACTATTACAAACAAGGGAAAGAGATCAATCAGGACTTGAGCAAGTTTGACCGCTCCGAAGCCCTCAATATCCGCTTTGGGCTGCAGGTTGACGGTCACGAGCTGACTCTCAAACCCATCAGCGGCGATATTCCCGCCGGGCAAGCTCTTTATCTCTCATTGTTCCACCCGACTTTGGCCGGACAGGATAGCGAACACCTGATCACCGCCGATGCCAGTGGCACCTATCGCTTCCATTTCGACAAACCGCTGGTTGGAAAATGGCATATCCGGGTCGATGCCTTCGATCACCAGTGGCGCTTGCAAGAGACGGTACAACTGCCAACCCAGTCACCTGTCGAACTCGATCCGAAAGGACGCTAAGCCATGACCGGCTGTTCTCACTGTGGCGAGCCGGTGCTTGCCATCGACCCTGCTGCTCGCATTCTTCATTCAGGGGGCCATAAACCATGACCTCTTGCTTCCATTGTAGTGAGCCAGTACCCGCCAATAGTCACTATGCGCTGGAGATCAAGGGGATAGTCCGCCCCATGTGCTGCCCCGGTTGTCAGGCTGTGGCGGAAACCATCATGGAGTGCGGTCTCGCCAGTTACTACGATCACCGCACAGCCCCCGGCACCAGGGGAGATCTGGTGCCCGAGGAGCTGGCCGCCCTCAGCCACTACGATCTGGCCGAGATACAGCAGGAGTTTGTCACCGACAGCGGCACTGGTAGCCAGACAATCCGCGAAATCCAGCTGACGGTTGAGGGGCTCACCTGCGCCGCCTGTGCCTGGCTTATCGAGCGCCACCTGATGACGTTAAGTGGCCTGCGCTATATCAACGTCAACACCACCACCCATCGCGCTCGCATCAAATGGGATCCCGCCCAGCTGTCTCTCAGCGACATCCTCAAGGGCTTCGCCCAGATTGGCTATCGTGCCTACCCGTTTCAGGCCCATCAACAGGAAGCGCTCTACGCCAAAGAGGTGCGCAGCTACATGTTCCGGTTGGCACTGGCAGGACTGGGCTCGATGCAGGTGATGATGTGCGCTGTGGCCCTCTACATGGATCTTTTCATCAGCGTCGAAGAGGAGTTCATGGTCTACTTCAAGTGGATCAGCCTGTTGCTCTCCACCCCCATCATGATCTACTCGGCCCAGCCCTTTTACATCAATGCCTGGCGTAGCCTGAAACAGGGTCATCTGTCGATGGATGTATCGGTGTCGCTGGCGCTGATCGGTGCTTTTGTCGCCTCCATGTGGGCCACCGTGTTCAATACCGGCGAGGTCTATTACGACTCCATCACCATGTTCGTCTTCTTCCTGCTGCTGGGCCGTTTTCTCGAGTTGCGGGCCCGGCGCAAGGCGTCGGAATCGAGCTCCAACCTGGCACGGCTGGTGCCCATCATGGCGACCCGTATCGATGATGAAGGGGAACATGAAGTGGCGGCCAAGACCTTGCAAGTCGGCGATCGGGTACGGGTGCTGGCCGGTGCGACCTTGCCGGCCGACGGCATCATTGTCGAAGGGCAAGCCAGCCTCAACGAGTCCATGCTGACCGGCGAGCAGCTGCCTCTGCTCAAACAGCGCGATGATCAGGTCTATGCCGGCACCATCAATACCGATGCCCCGCTGCAGATCCGGGTCAGCCACCGTATCGAAGAGTCGCGGATCGCCCAGATCATGCAGCTGCAAGATCATGCCCTTGACGACAAACCGGCCATCGCCCAGATGGCGGATAAGCTGTCACGCCACTTTATTCTGGTACTGCTGATCATTGCCGTGGCGGTCTGGACCTTCTGGCACTTTCACCAACCGGAGCAGGCGTTCTGGGTCACCCTCGCCGTGCTGGTCGCCACCTGCCCCTGCGCCCTGTCGCTGGCCACCCCGACGGCACTGACCTCCGCCACCGCCAATCTGACTCGTAATGGTGTTTTGCTGCGCCGGGGCCATGTCCTGGATATTCTGACCAAAGCCAACCGGATCGTGATGGACAAGACCGGCACGTTAACGACCGGCGAAATCAGCCTGACCGGCATCACCACATTGGCAGAGGTTGACGAGACACATTGCCTCGCCATCGCCAGAGCACTGGAAGCACAATCCGAACACCCGATTGCCCGCGCCTTCCGGCTGCCCGCCGATAGCGTTACTGTGCTGCCCCATACCACAGACATCAGCCCTGTCATCGGTCACGGCATCACGGCTCTGGTGAACGGTGTACGCTACCGCATCGGTAGCGCGCGCTGGCTTGGGCTGGATCCGGCGCAAGAGATCGGCCGCGGTCTGGCTATCTATCTGGCTGACGAACAGCAGGTATTGGCCCGTTTCAATCTGGAAGATACCCTGCGCCCCGATGCCAAGGCGCTGATCGCGGCATTCAAGGCGGCCGGTCTGCAAACCACCGTACTCACGGGGGACAGCTCTCTGCAAGCCGACGAGATTGCCCGCGAGCTGGGTGTCGACGAGCTGGTCAAGGGGGTTTCACCCGATGGCAAGCTGGCCTACCTCAAGGCCCGTGAAGCCCAAGGAGATATCAGCATCATGGTGGGCGATGGCATCAACGACGCCCCCGTGCTGGCCGGGGCACACGCCTCGTTCGCCATGGCAGGCGGCACTGATCTAGCGAAAAACAGCGCCGATGCCATCCTGCTGGCCGATGACTTGAGCCGACTGCTCGGCGCCAGAGTGCTGGCAATGCGTACCCGAAAGATCATCATCGAGAACTTCAGCTGGTCCATCGGCTACAACCTGCTGGTGTTACCGTTGGCGGCCTGCGGCTGGCTGCCCCCCTATCTGGCGGCAGCGGGCATGTCACTCAGTTCACTCATCGTGGTGACCAACTCCATGCGTCTCAACCGATAAGCAAACCGTCAGATAAATAGGTGCAAATGTGGCCTGCCTCCGATGCAGGCCACATTTCTAACTGATAGCGGCTGGCCCCCTGCCCGAACAGGGTTACCATAGGGGACGCTTGCCAAAGATGAATACCTGGGTACCTCTCATGAACATAATTTTTGTCCTGATCCCCATCGCCATCCTGTTTGTGATCATTGCCGGGGTCGTCTTCTTCTGGGCCATTCGCTCCGAGCAGTTTGAAGATCTCGACCGGCAAGGTTCCAATATCCTGTTTGACGAAGATCAACCCGCACGCAAACCCGCAAAGCCTGCTGACAATGACTCACAGCCTTGATCTGGCAGGGGCCCTGCTGGTAGGACTGGCAGGCTCCGCCCACTGTATCGGCATGTGCGGTGGCGTTTCTGCCGCGCTATCCATGGCAATCCCTGCCAACAAGCAGCACTTCTGGGGGCGGCTCGCTTATCTGCTCAACTACAACCTCGGCCGGATCCTGAGTTATGTGATGGCTGGCGCGCTGGTGGGTGGACTGCTGGCGACCACCAGCGAACTTGGCGCGGGCAAACACGCCATCGCCGGATTACGCCTCGTGGCAGCATTGTTGATGATTGCACTTGGCCTCTATCTGGCGGGCTGGTGGCAGGGGATCTTGCTGCTGGAACGGCTCGGCGCCAGGCTGTGGCCCCATATCAAACCGCTGGCGGGCAAGTTTCTCCCCTTCACCTCACCGCTGCAGGCGCTGCCCTTTGGCATGGTGTGGGGCTGGCTGCCCTGCGGGCTGGTCTACTCCATGCTGACCTGGAGCGCGGCGGCAGGTTCGGCCAGTGGCGGTGCGCTGATCATGCTCTTTTTTGGTCTCGGTACCCTGCCCACCTTGTTTGCGCTGGGGGGGCTTGCCGATCGCCTGAGATACTGGCTGACATTACGCAGTTTGCGCCTTGGCGGTGCCCTGCTGCTCATTTTGTTCGGAGTGCATACCCTGTGGATTGGCATTGCTTCCTTTTGAAACCCTATCCAAAACGGATGAGTTGATGGTAAACTTGTTTGATATAAATCAATTATTCGTATGAGCCTATGATCCCGGAAAAGAAACCAGGCAGACGTATCCAGAGCGGTGGCTGTGCAATTCATTGCCAGGATTGCAGCATAAGTCAGCTCTGCATCCCCTTTACCCTGAACGAGAATGAGCTTGATCAGCTGGATAGCATCATCGAGCGTAAAAAGCCGATCCAGAAGGGTGAAGAACTGTTCAAGGCCGGTGATGAGTTCAAATCCCTCTATGCCATTCGTTCCGGGACCATCAAGTCTTATACCATCACCGAGCAAGGGGATGAGCAGATAACCGCGTTTCATCTGGCAGGGGATCTGGTGGGTTTCGATGCCATTCACCGACAAGCACATCCCTCCTTCGCCCAGGCGCTGGAAACGGCCATGGTGTGCGAAATTCCGTTTGAAATACTCGATGATCTGTCTGGCAAAATGCCCAAGCTGCGTCAGCAGATCATGCGGCTGATGAGCAACGAAATAATGGGCGATCAGGAGATGATCCTGCTGCTCTCCAAGAAAAATGCCGAGGAGCGGCTGGCCGCCTTTTTGCACAACCTGTCGGTACGCTTCTCCGAGCGCGGCTTCTCTGCCAAAGAGTTTCGACTGGCCATGACTCGCGGCGACATCGGTAACTATCTGGGTCTTACCGTCGAGACCATCAGTCGACTGCTGGGTCGTTTCCAAAAATCGGGGCTTATCGGCGTCAAAGGCAAATACATCACAGTACTCGATCAGGTTGCGCTCGGCGTGATGGCAGGCGCGACCCGTCCTGCTTGCGGCTGATTTCACCACATTTCCCCTCTTTTCTTCTCCTTATCTGCCGGATCCTTTCCCCTGAATGTGATCCGGTACATTCCAGCCCCCCTCCTCCTGCGCTAAGCTATAGAAGCTAAGATTCTGCTGTCATTGGACTTTTCCAAGGAGGAGAAGATGGTCAAATATCAAAATATTCTGGTGGTTATCAACCCGGAGGAGGAGCGTCAAATCGCCCTCGAACGGGCAGTGAAGGTCGCCGAGCTGGACGAAAATGCCCATCTGACCCTGCTGCTCACCATCTATGACTTCTCGTATGAAATGACTGCCATGCTGTCGGTGGACGAGCGGCAAGAGATGCGTCATGGCGTCATTTCACAACGACGTGAATGGCTGGACGAGATCCTCACCCCCTATCGGGCAAAGGGGATCGACTGTGAAGTGAAAGTGATCTGGCACAATCGCCCCTTCGAATGCATCATTCAGGAAGTGCTGGAACAGCGCCACGATCTGGTGGTCAAAGCGACCCATCATCACAGCTTCCTGCAAACCTTCATTTTTACCCCGACCGACTGGCATCTGCTGCGCAAATGTCCCTGCCCTGTGCTGCTGGTCAAAGAAGGGCTCTGGCGGCGGGATGGCAATATCATCGCCGCCATCAACTGCTCAAGCGACGACCTCGATCAGAAACTGCTCAACGAACGGATCACCCAAGAGGGCAGCGATATCGCCGAACTGCTCGGATCCAACCTCTATCTGGTCAATACCTACCCGGGCACGCCGGTCAATGTAGCCATCGAGCTACCCGAGTTTGACCCCAACGCCTACAACGAGGCAATCCGCAAGCACCATGAAAGCCTGATGCTCGCCCATGCCGACAAGTTCGGGATCGGTCCTCTCTGGACCCGGGTAGCAGAGGGGCTGCCTGAAGAGGTGCTGCCGGACATGGCCGAAGACCTCAAGGCGACCCTGATGATCATGGGGTGTGTCGGTCGAACCGGTCTCTCTGCCGCATTGCTCGGCAATACCGCCGAACATGTGATTGACCGGCTATCATGCGACATTTTGGTCCTCAAACCGGCCGATTACAGCTGTCCGATCGACAGCCGTAGCACGCAATCGTAACGCGCCTTTGCGCGAGGTATCTTGCCCTCCCCCGGGACATGGCTATAATAACGCGCTTATTTGTGTCCCGGATTTTACGAGCATGCTAGAAGAGCTGAACGCCAAAGATAAATACAGTTTTAACAAACTGCAAAAGCGCCTGCGGCGCAACGTGGGTCAGGCCATTGCCGACTTCAACATGATTGAAGAGGGCGACAAGGTCATGGTCTGCCTCTCCGGCGGCAAGGACAGCTTCGGTATGCTCGACATACTGATGAGCCTCAAAGCCAGCGCCCCTATTAATTTTGATCTGATAGCGGTCAATCTTGATCAGAAACAGCCCGGTTTCCCCGAGCATGTGCTGCCTGAATACCTCGCCTCACTCGGCATCGAGTACAAGATTGTCGAGGAAGATACCTACTCCATCGTCAAGGATAAGGTACCGGAAGGCAAAACCACCTGCGCACTCTGCTCACGGCTGCGCCGCGGTATTCTCTACCGTACCGCCCTGGAGCTGGGCTGCACCAAGATTGCCCTCGGTCACCACCGTGACGACATCCTCGAGACCCTGTTTCTCAACATGTTCTACGGTGGCAAGCTCAAGTCCATGCCACCCAAGCTGGTGAGCGACGATGGCAAGAACGTGGTGATCCGACCGCTGGCCTACTGCAAAGAGAAAGATCTCATTCGCTATGCCGAGGTGAAATCCTTCCCCATCATCCCGTGCAACCTGTGCGGCTCCCAGGAGAATCTGCAGCGTCAGGCCATCAAGCAGATGATGCTGGATTGGGATCGCCGCTTCCCCGGCCGTATCGAGACCATGTTCACCGCCATTCAGGACGTGATCCCGAGCCACCTGCTCGATCACAAGCTGTTTGACTTCAAGAGCATCAACCGCGACTCCGGCATCATCGATGGTGGTGACAAGGCGTTTGATCCGCCCGAACTGCCAAAGGCCCCGCTGCTGGACATCGACGAGATGGACATGCTGGATGTGATTGAAGTGCGCTAAGCCGCTATCACATGGAAAACGCCACACAATAAAAAAGGAGCGATTATCGCTCCTTTTTTGCTTTCTTTATGTACCTGTCACTGGCGTGACAGCGCCACCAGCATCAGCCCTTGTGCAGCCAGGGGGTCAGTCGCAACACCTCGCCCTGCACCATCAGCTGCCCGGCGGCGAAGTCTGTCAGCTGCTCGTTGCTCAGTAGCAACTGCCCATGCTGCCAGGGAAGCGCCTCTTGACGATCGCCATCCTTGAGGTACGCAGTGCCACTTGGTTCAACCAGTGCAATCCGCACCCCCTCCATCTTCGGCAAGAAGTGCTTGCCGACCATCCCCGCCATCTTCTCGAGCAGCGACTGCATCTGCTGCTGACGGGCCGCCAGCTCGTCCAATGGCAGCGCTGGTCCGACGGGCACATCTGCCATTACCTGCACCGCCAGATCGCAGCTCTTATGAGGCTCCTTGAGGGTGACCACCACAGTGCCTTTGTCGAGGTTCAAGTCATTATCAAATGGCAACCGCAGCTCGCTGTCTACAGTCACTTCGGCGGGCACCTGCTTGTCCTGGGTGGACACCCGAGCGGAGACCAGACCACAAAGCTGACCATTTTGCGGATCGGTCAGATAAAAGCCCAGCCTGGCGTGGCCAAACTCGCCCTTGGCAAAGGTCTTCATCTGGCTGTAGAAGGTGCTGTATTGCAGATCCAGCGTCGGCGCGGCCATCGCCACGGCTGGTAACAACAGACTGGCCAGCAGGGTATGGCGCACGGCCGAGGTCACTCCATAACGGGTCATTCAAGATCCTTTTGCATCATGCATTGAAATGGTTGGGGCCTTCTGTCACCTCATTGACCTCTACCCCCACTCCGCAGAGATCGCGATAGAGGATCCCCTTACAGTTAAAGTAGAGCGGTGCCACCCAGATAAGACCCAACCCCATGGGGATCAGCGCGACCAACAGCAGCACAGCCATAACGCTGTGAAACAGCACTATGCTGGGCCAACCGCGTACAAAGAGCTTGAGAGAGACCAAAATGGCCTGAGGGGGCGTCAGGCCACGTTCCAGCACCAGCGGTACGGTGAACACCAGCCCCATGCCGATCAGGGCCGAGGGAATAAAGGCCAGCACCGCTGGCAATCCCACCAGATCAAACAAGGGCCCGAACAGGCTGGTCAAGGCGCTGCCCAGCAGGCTCAACATGCCAAGACGCACAAAATGGCGGAAAAAGTCGAACACCTGATTCGCCCGTGCCCGAACCCCGACCGCTTGCTGCAATCCCAACATATCGAGGGAGCTGGTCATGGGGGCCATGACAACGGTGATAAGGAGGCTTAGTAACATGGCCACATTCATCTGCTCATCGTCGCCGCCAAGATAGGGCACCAGCAACGTATTGCTGAACAGGATCCAGATTGCCGTCACCCCGACAGTGGCCAGCAGCAGACCGAGTCCATTGCTGCGGGTCTGTTTCCAACCCTCCTGGATGACTGCTTTTACATCAAGGCGATAACCCTGGTTCAGAGACTGCTCAAGGGAGCCGCCAATACGCATTTTATTACTCAATTGACTATCCAATATCGAAAACGATCAAATCAGGTGGCGCATTATAACGGTTTGGCCCGCTATTCGTAGCCGTTTTTCCTGACCACACAGGGTGAAACTCGACGAAAAAGCCTTCAATTTCAGGTGCTCGCGGCATAGGACCCGGCCCTCTTTCAACACGATGGCCACTGGCTGGGGTAAGACTGGCGGATGATGAACAACCCACAAGTCATTGTTGCGCTGAACAATATCAGCAAAATATCCGATGGCAAGCGGATCCTGACCAACCTTGACCTTGATCTTGATCTTGAGACCTATGACAGTGAGTTTCTTACCCTGCAGAGTCCCTCCAGCGGTGGCAAGCGCACCCTGCTGAGCCCCGATGTGGCCGCCAAGGTGGCCGAAGCAATCGGCTACCCCACCCCGGTCAAGGATGCCATTCCCCTGCTCACCCCGGCGTTTCGCAACAACCCCATGGTCTTCCCGAGCGACGAGATCAAACGCAAGGGCGAGTTCCAATCCGATGTGGGTGATGCCTCCCGTCTCTACGAGCAGTACTTCCTGCAGCTTAAAGCTATGGTGGCCAAGGCCGGTTAAGTCGGCGTTTAATCGCCCTTTATGGGCACAATGAATGAAGGGGGCAATATTGCCCCCTTCATTCATTGTGGTCCCGGCAGCACTGTAGTGGTCAAGTACAATTGGCCACTGTCTTACTCGCTACTACAAACCAATCAATCCAACAAAACCTGTCTGCTTCAGGGCGCAACGGAAATCTCGCCATATGGTGACCGGTGGTTCTTCTGTAGATTGGACAACATAACCTCGCGCAGTAAGGGCTGACGGCTACTGGTGAGATCTTAAGTCGATCTGTGGCGTATTCAATGTGTCCGGTAGATGGGAACAAAGATCCCTCATTAATCCTCACTTTTTTCCTGCAGCCCTCATCGCCATTATTTGAAATACATTGTCCGAACAGCCCGGAAAAAATAGCTTATCAGACAAGCTTAAGAGCAATATTCAATAAAACTCTGCTACCGCGAAGCTGATGAACTGGCTACTTTATAATCCATCGCTGCGAAAAGCTGTGCAGCCCTGTCACCTCAACGTTAGGCCTATTACTTTTCATGCAACTATTCACGCTTACCAGATGGCAGCTTCTAGCGGTTACTTTGTACGCCGCTGCTTTGCCGCTCTCAAATTTGATTGGGGGAACAATACAGATGTTTTTTCTTTTTGCTACAGCACCGTATCTTCCTATTGGATATGTCATGGGTGGAATTGCTTGGCAGTTTTTCAGTACACCAAGTGCTTACCCGTTTGGATTATTTGCCGGTATTTTCTTGCAAACATGGTTACTGCTAGTTCTTTGGGTTGGCAGAAAACGTCGTAACACAAAAGCAAGATGACATAGCCTTTCATTCGCGGCAGACACGGTGAAGCACATTGATTTTTTCAGTAGCCCCTACAACTCCCCTCAGTTGGTCGCAGTAATACCGTCCGGCGGTCGCCAAGGCGCTGGCCAACTAACCATAAAATCAATAACGACGGGTGTCAGGGCTCTGCTGACACCCTTTCTCCCTCCTCCCCTGCACTTCTTCTCCCGCCTTTGAGATCGTTTTCACAGTTTTGCTGTTTTGCCGTGGCTGTTTTCCGGTAGATGGCCTACCTTTAAACCATCACGCAACCGGTTGCGTAACCGGTTGCCTAGCGGTTCACAGATTGACGGGCCAAGGCCTGATGAGGTGCTGTATGAAACGAGGCGTACTGCTCAATGCTCCCCTGAGTGCTCTGGTGGCACAGATGGGCCACACCGACGAGATCACCGTCTGCGATGCAGGCTTGCCCATTCCGGCCGGGCCGGAGCGGATCGATCTGGCGCTGATGGCGGGGACGCCCAGCCTTGCAACCGTACTGACCGCCCTGCTCACCGATCTGGTGGTGGAGAAGGTGATCATGGCGAGCGAGATCAAGCAGATCAGCCCCGCCGCCCATCAGGCGCTGGTCGATCAGCTTGAGGCCCACGCCGCCGCCCAGGGCAAGCCCATCACCATCGAATACTGCCTGCACGAGGAGTTCAAAACCCGCTCCCGTCAGAGCAAGGCGATCGTGCGCAGCGGCGAGGTGACTCCCTACGCCAACCTGATCCTCTGCGCCGGTGTGGCGTTCTGACATTCTTCAAAGAAGGCCTCTTCAAGGAAGCTGCAAATGAGCACAACCTCCCCCCTCTCACCCATTCTGGAGCTGACCGGGATCGTCAAGACCTTCCCCGGTGTGCGCGCCCTCGACGAAGCGGGTCTGCGGGTCTATCCGGGCCAGGTGATGGCCCTGCTCGGTGAAAATGGCGCCGGCAAATCCACCCTGATGAAGGTGCTGACCGGTATCTATCAGGCAGATGCGGGCAGCGTCAGCTATCGCGGTCAGTCGGTCCACTTCAAGGGCCCCCGCGACTCTCAGGATCAGGGGATCAGCATCATCCACCAGGAGCTAAACCTGCTGCCGGAGCTGTCGATTGCCGCCAACATCTTCCTGGGTCGCGAACCGCGTACCCGTTTTGGCAGCATCGACCACCAACAGTTGCGCGAGCGGGCCAGCGGCCTGCTGGGCCGACTCGGCGTCAAACATGGGCCGGATACCCGGCTTGGGGATCTCTCCATTGGCGAACAGCAGATGGTGGAGATCGCCAAGGCGCTGTCGTTTGATGCCAGCGTCATCATCATGGATGAACCCACAGATGCGCTGACCGACACCGAGACCGAGCAGCTGTTTGTGGTTATCCGCGAGCTGCGCCAGCAGGGCTGCGGCATCGTTTATATCTCCCACCGCCTCAAGGAGATCTTCCAGATCTGCGATCGGGTCACCGTACTGCGCGATGGCAAATGGATTGGTGAGAAGGCGGTAAGCGATCTGGACGAAGACAAGATCATCGAGATGATGGTCGGTCGGCGGTTGGAAGAGCAGTACCCGCGTCTTGCGCGCGAGCTTGGCCCTGTCAGCCTGCAGGTGAAAAATCTGGCCGGCCCCGGCGTGCGCGGGGTGAACTTCTCCCTGCGTCAGGGGGAAATTTTGGGCTTCAGCGGCCTGATGGGCTCTGGCCGCACCGAGCTGATGAAGCTTATCTACGGCGCCAGCCCCATCAGCGCCGGTGAAGTGGAAGTGGACGGCCATGGGCTGGTACCGCGCAGCCCGGCGGATGGGCTGGCCGCAGGCATCGCCTATATCTCCGAAGATCGAAAAGGAGATGGACTGGTGCTGGAGCTGTCGGTGCGCGAAAACATGAGCCTCTGCGCCCTCGACGAGTTCATCAGCCACGGCAAGATCGACGGCAAGGCCGAACGGCAGGCGGTGAGCGACTATGTGCGCCTGTTCAACATCAAGACCCCGAGTCAGGATCAGCTGATCAAGCTGCTCTCCGGCGGCAACCAGCAGAAGGTAGCCATCGCCAAGGGGCTGCTGACCCGGCCCAAGGTACTGATCCTCGACGAGCCGACCCGCGGCGTCGACGTGGGGGCGAAAAAGGAGATCTATCAGCTGATCAACCAGTTCAAGAAGGAGGGGATGAGCATCATTCTGGTCTCCTCCGAGATGCCGGAAGTGCTCGGCATGAGTGATCGCATCATGGTGATGCACGAAGGGCGCATCAGCGCAGAGTTCAACACCCGTGACGCCAATCAGGAGAAGCTGATGGCGGCGGCAGTCGGTAAACAGTGGCAAGCAGAGCAAGAGGCATCCCAATGACAACCCAAACCCTTTCCCGCCGTGGCGTCATGAGCAAGGCCTGGTGGATCGAGAACAAATCCCTGGTCGCCCTGCTGGTGCTGATTGGTGTGGTCTCCTTCCTGAGTCCCAACTTCTTCACCGCCGATAACCTGCTGAACATTCTGCGCCAGACCTCGGTCAACGCCATCATGGCGGTCGGCATGACGCTGGTTATCCTCACTGCCGGTATCGACCTGTCGGTCGGATCTGTGCTGGCCCTGTGCGGCGCGCTGGCGGCCACCATGGTGGCCATGGAGCTGCCGATCTGGCTGGTGGTGCCCCTCACCCTGGGTGCAGGTGCCCTGCTTGGCGGCGTCAGCGGCCTCATCATTGCCAAGGGCAAGGTGCAGGCGTTCATCGCTACTCTGGTCACCATGACCGCCCTGCGCGGCGTGACCATGGTCTATACCGAAGGGCGCCCCATCTCCACCGGCTTCAGTGAGGGTGCCGATCACTTCGCCTGGCTCGGTACCGGTTACCTGTTCGGTCTGCCAGTGCCCATCTGGCTGATGGCCATCGTCTTCCTGCTAGCCTGGTTCATGCTCAACCACACTCGCCTCGGCCGTTACATCTACGCCCTGGGCGGCAACGAATCGGCCACCCGCCTCTCCGGCATCAATGTGGCCAGGGTGAAACTGGCGGTGTATGGTTTGTGCGGTATGTTGTCGGCACTGGCCGGGCTCATCGTTACCTCCCGCCTCTCCTCGGCCCAGCCGACTGCAGGCATGGGTTACGAGCTGGATGCCATCGCCGCCGTGGTGCTGGGTGGAACCAGTCTGATGGGTGGCAAGGGTCGCATCATGGGAACCCTGATCGGGGCACTCATCATCGGCTTCCTTAACAACGCCCTCAACCTGCTCGACGTCTCGTCCTATTACCAGATGATCGCCAAGGCCAGCGTGATTTTGCTCGCCGTGATGGTCGATAACAAAAGCAATCGATAACAACGTAACACCAGCCACACACAAGGAATGAAATGATGAAAAAGCTCAATACCCTGCTCGCTGCCGCCATCATGTCCGTGCTGGGCACTGCCCAGGCCGCCGATCAAACCCTGGCCATGGTGGTCTCCACCCTCAACAACCCCTTCTTCGTCACCATGAAAGAGGGGGCTGAAGCCAAAGCCAAGGAGCTTGGTTACGAGCTGGTGGTGCTGGATTCCCAGAATGACCCGGCCAAAGAGCTCTCCAACATGGAAGATCTCACCGTGCGCAAGGTCGGCGCCATCCTGATCAACCCCACCGACTCCGAAGCGGTCGGTAACGCCATCCGTCTGGCCAACAAGGCCAACATCCCGGTGCTGACCCTGGACCGTGGCGCTGCGCAGGGTGAGGTCAAGGCCCACATCGCCTCCGACAACGTGGCTGGCGGCAAACTGGCCGGTGACTTCATCACCGAGAAACTGGGTACCGGTGCCAAGGTGATCCAGCTGGAAGGGATTGCCGGTACCTCCGCCGCCCGTGACCGTGGCGAAGGCTTTGCGCTGGCGGTGGCCGCCAACAAGCTGCAGGTTCTCGCTTCTCAGCCGGCCGACTTTGATCGCACCAAGGGTCTGAACGTCATGGAAAACCTGTTGGCGGCCCACCCGACCGTACAGGCCGTATTCGCCCAGAACGACGAAATGGCGCTGGGTGCCATCCGCGCGGTACAGGCTGCCGGTAAAGAGGTGATGATCGTTGGCTTCGACGGCACTGATGATGGCAAAGCTGCGGTAGCCAGAGGTAAACTGGCCGCCACCGTGGCCCAGCAACCGGCACTGATCGGTGCCATTGGCGTTGAAACTGCCGACAAGGTGCTCAAGGGTCAACCGGTGGAGAAATCCATTCCGGTGCCGCTGCAAGTGGTCAGCAAGTAATTAACATTGGGGAGGCTCGCCTCCCCTTTTTCCTCTCTATCGCGGTGCCTCCCGGCTTGGATTCACCCTAACAAGTGTTCAAGCCAAGATGCATCAGGAGTAGTCAACATGAATCGTCTCGTCGTTCTGGGCAGTGTCAATGCAGACCATGTGCTGCGCGTACCCCACTTTCCCCGTCCGGGTGAAACCCTGACCGGTCACAGCTATCAGGTCGTCCCCGGTGGCAAGGGGGCCAATCAGGCGGTAGCCGCCGCGCGCCTTGGCGCCCCCGTCTCCTTTATCGCCCGTATCGGTGATGACGCCATCGGCCACCAGATGAAAACCGGCTTTGCCAAGGATGGCATCGATGTGAGCGCCGTCGAACTCGACGACACCCTGCCCACCGGTATCGCCATCATCTATGTCAGCGATGAGGGGGAGAACAGCATCGGCATCTCTGCCGAAGCCAACGGGGCACTCTCGCCTGCCGTTGTACAGCGCCATGAAACCATGATCGCCAACACCCATACCCTGCTGCTGCAGCTGGAAGTGCCGCTCGAAAGCGTATTCGAAGCGGCCCGTCTGGCCCGTGCCCACGGCACCCGGGTGGTGCTCAACCCCGCCCCCGCCCGCCCGCTCTCGAGCGACCTGCTGGCGCTGGTGGACCTCATCACCCCCAACCAGACCGAAGCTGAGCTGCTGACCGGCGTCAAAGTCACCGACGAAGCCAGTGCCCGTGAGGCGGCGGCCCGCTTCCACCAGATGGGGATTGCGGACGTAATGATCACCCTGGGCTCCCAAGGGGTCTATTGCAGCAACGGGCAACAGCAACAGCTCATCCCGGGTTTTCGGGTCGAAGCGGTAGACACCACAGCTGCGGGCGATACCTTCAACGGCGCCCTGCTGGCGGCGGAACTGGCCGGTGCCGAGTTCAGCGATGCGGTGCGTTTTGCCCACGGTGCAGCGGCGCTCTCGGTCACCAAATTCGGCGCCCAGAGCTCAATCCCCAGCAAAGCTGAGGTGGATGCCTTCTTGCTGACGCAAGCGGCTCCGGGGCGCTGATGGCCAATATCAAGGAGGTGGCGGCGAGGGCCCAGGTCTCTACCACCACTATCTCCCACGTCATCAACGAGACCCGCTTCGTCAGTGAGGCAACCCGCGAGCGGGTCTTTACCGCCATGCGCGAGCTCAACTACGCCCCGAGCCTGGTGGCGCGCAGCCTCAAGGTAAAGGAGACCAACAGTATCGGCATGCTGGTCACCACCTCCAGCAACCCCTTCTTTGCCGAAGTGGTGCGCGGGGTGGAGCGCTACTGCTTCGAGCAGGGCTACAACCTGATGCTGGGCAATACCGAGGGGCAGGCCGAGACGGCGCTTTCCTACCTCAAGATGATGCTACGCAAGCGGGTCGATGGCCTGCTGATCATGTGCAGCGAAGGGCAGCAAGAGGTGTTCAACCAGCTCGACTGGCTCAAGAGCCTGCCAGTAGTGGTGATGGATTGGGGGCTAGTCAGCGCGGATGTGGATCTTATCGCCGACAACTCTTTTCACGGTGGTTATCTGGCGACCCGTCATCTGATTGAGCTGGGCCATACCGCCATCGGCTGCATCACCGGCCCCCAGAGTCGCGCTCCCGCCAACCAGCGGCAGGCAGGCTTTGAAAAGGCACTGTTGGAGTCGGGTCTCACCGTCAATCACGACTGGATCCAGGAGGGTGACTTTGATTGCGCCAGCGGCTTTGCCGCCATGGAGCGGCTGCTGGCACTCCCCGCACGCCCGACCGCACTCTTTGTCTGTAACGACATGATGGCGATGGGGGCCATCAGTGCCGCCCATCAGGCTGGCATTGTGATACCGCGGGATATCTCCATCGTCGGCTATGACAATGTGGCGCTGGCACAATACCTCTCGCCACCGCTCACTACCATCAACCAGCCTAAAGAGGAGCTGGGACGCCTGGCCGTTACCCGGCTGCTGGCGCGGATCAACGGCGAGGAGGTAGAAAACCACCTGATCACCGTCGATCCGGATCTGGTGATCAGGCAATCTTGCGCCCCTCTCTGCTCCCCTCTGCCCGCTCAATCGTAACGGGCACTGACCAACAAAAAGGCGACTCTCCGAGTCGCCTTTTGCTTTTCCGCTATCGCTGCTGCTTAGCGTTCACGCATCTCCATCCAGTTGTGCCCCTCCACCTGTTTGGGCTGATGGATACCGCATGCCTCCAGCAACTCATCAACATAGGCGGGCACTAGCAGGGAGGCGGGGCCATAGCGCTTCTCGTCAAACTGGCTGCCCACCTCGCTCGGTTCAAGATTGAGCTCAATGGTGTGCGCACCGTTGAGGCCCGCCTCATGGACAAAACCGGCGGCGGGATAGACTGCCCCAGAGGTGCCGATAGAGATAAAGAGATCACACTGGGCCAGCGCACTATAGATGCGATCCAGCCCGAGCGGCATCTCGCCAAACCAGACCACATGGGGACGCATCGGTTGAGGGAACTGGCAGCAGGAGCAGAGTTCGTCCTGATGGAGATCACTGCGCCATTCGATCACCTGACCGGACTCCGGGCAGCGGGCCTTTAGCAGCTCACCATGCATATGGATAAGATTCTTGCTGCCTGCGCTCTCGTGGAGATTGTCGATGTTCTGGGTCACCAGAGTCACCGTACCGGGCAGCAGCCGCTCAAGACGGGCCAGCGCATAGTGGGCCGGATTGGGGTGCACCTGAGGCTGTTGCAGCTGTTTGCGGCGGGAGTTGTAAAAGCGCTGCACCAGTTCGGGATCCCTGGCATACCCTTCAGGGGTCGCCACATCCTCAACCTTGTGCTCTTCCCACAAGCCGTCGGAGGCACGAAAGGTCTTGATGCCGGATTCTGCTGATATCCCGGCTCCGGTCAGGATCACGATATGTTTATATGACTGCGCCATAAGCTGCTCCGTCTATCCCCGCATAATGAATGTGACCTTAGCACAGGGTAAAAAATGGCTCTATTCGCCCTTGGTCTTAAAGGGTCCGGCTGGCGGCACTGGCAACCAGGGATCCAGCACCGACAAATCAAGCCTGACAAATACCATCTCTCGACCAGTGACCAAGGTCAGCGGCAAGCCCAACCGCTTTAACAGGGTGAGCATAGGCCGATTCTGGGCCAGCACCTCCGCCGTCCAATCCAGGATCCCATCCGCCCGGGCCAGCAGTGCCAGCGCCAGCAGAATGCGGCGCCCCGCCCCCTTATGCTGAAAATGGTCCGCCACGATACAGGCAAACTCCGCTCGATCGGGATGCAGACGGCGGCGGATAGATTGAGCCTGAGCCAACGGCTGACCCGCCAGATCCGTTAGCAATAATGAGATTTGATGATCGGGATTGTAATCAAGAAACTGTGCGACCTGTTCCGGTGCTGGCGTTCGTTTGGCACGCATAAAACGCAGATAGATGCTCTCTTCACTGAGTGCATCATAGGCTGCCAGCATGCGAGCAGGCTCTACACCATGCAGCTCCCGTAGCAGACAAGGTACGCCTGTGACGCTCATCGCCAGCGGCAGCGCGGTGCGCGAAACCGGATGGGGCCAACCATCGAGCCCCTTGGCCAGGCGCTCCCTGTGTATCGGCCAGCAGAGGTAGCGCGGCATGGGTTACCAGCGCCCCGCAATACCGCGATCTCGCCACACTTCGACATCGAGCAAACTGTAGGGATCATCAAGATAGATGGTAATCCCCAACTCTCCGACCCGGGTCATAAAACGTCCCAATAAGGAGTCTGGCGGCAAAGCATCGAGCTCAGGCAGGATCCCCTGCCCCAGTAATACGGCCTGCAACGGCAGCCGCTCCAGCAGGTCGAAGGGCAGATGCTGGCTGCTATCGAGCAGCAGAGCCAGCTTGCTGCCCGCCAGACTGGCTTGCAGCACCAGTGCGAAACGATCCGCATTGCTCAGCAGGTGATCGCGACGGTGGATCAGCAGGGTCAGTTCGGACGGGGTGCGCGACTGCTCCGCCAACCACTCCTTGAGCGCTTCCCAGCGGCTCGGCAAGCCAGTCACCGCCAACCAGACCGGATGCTGGAAGCCAGGGCTGGAGAGCAGACCAAGCTGCCCCAGCACAGCCCCCTGCCACAGGCGGATAGTTCGGCGCTGACCACTCAAGCGCTGCTGACGCAACGGGCCCAGATAGAGTCCGCGCAGTAACCTGAGCAGTGCATCGCAATCAAGCGGCTTGGCCAGTGCGGCCAGAATATTGAAACCGGCATCGTGAAGCAGGCGGCGGGCACCGTCGATCAGGGTCTGCTCGTGGGCAGAGAGCAGCACGATGGGCAGCCCAGCCTCCTGCAACTGGGGCTGGCTCATCAGCAGGCTGATGGCATCCTGCTCCACCAGACTGAGATCGCACACCAACAGGCTGATATCGCCCACCTCCAGCGCCGCAAGACAAGTCGTTTCGTCCTGCACCCATTGGCAAGAAAGACCCAATGCGGCGATGGTTTGCTGCATTTGCACTCCTTGGAACGGATGATCTTCGAGCAGCAAAATCTTGCGCGCTGCCAGCCAGTTACACCAGTCACGGTAACTGGCCACGAGGCCTCCCTGCCACTCTTCACCAATGGCATAGATCCCCTCATGCTGTTGCAGTTGAGGAAGGTAGTCCGCCTGCTGATGCGCACCAGGATCGTAAAGCGCGATAGAACCAGCCGCAAACAGCCCTTGCCACTGCCAACAGGCATCCGGTTGGGTGCGGAGCAGCGTGACATAGGAGGGCAATGTCATGGCGCTGGCCAGCTCATGGGAGGTGCGATCGAGGGCATAGAGCACAATGGGGCAAAATCCTGCCGCCTCATGCTCTTCCGAATCGAGCAACGCCAGTAATTCTTCATCAGTGATGATCATCTTGAGCCCTCTTTGAAAACTGCTGGCTGAACTCATCCAATGCCCGGTTCAATCTGGCTTGCAGCGCCGGATGGGGCGCTTGTTGCCACTCTTCAATAACCGCCACCAACCCGGTCGCTCCGACCATTCTGGCGGCCCCCTTCAATTTATGTAAAGCAGCTTTCACGCCAACATCATCTTTAGCTAAAAAAGAGCGATCAAGTTCAGCCAGATCATCCCGGGTAGCCTTGAGATAAAGGGCCGCCAGTTCATCGGTCAGCAGCGAGGCAACCGGTGTCGGGGCGACGGCATTGCCCCCCTCTCTGGCAATATGGCGCAGCAGAGTCGCCAGCTCCTTGAGGGTGACCGGCTTGTCGAGATGACCATCGCAACCACAGGATTGCAGCTCACTCGCCGCCTGCTCACTGAGATCTGCGGTGATCACATAGACGGGAAGATGGGATAAGCGGATCGATTGACGCAGTTGTCTGCAAAGATCGGCGCCGTTCATCACTGGCATCTGCAAATCGGTCAGCACCACGTCTACCTCATGCTGTGCCAGCACTTCCAGCGCCAGTTGCCCGTTGGCGGCGGTCACCACAGTGGCACCGAGTTGCCCCAGCTGCAGGCTGATCAGCTCGCGATTGACATCGTGATCTTCAACCAGTAGCACCCGCATACCCAGTCCTGGTTGGGTGCCAGCGACCGGTTGGCCAGGGATCAAGCGTGGCTGCAGCAGGGTGATGATGGTGCCGGGAACCCAGGACTCCCCTTGCCATGCCCAATAGTAGAGACCCTGTTCATCGACCTCAGCCTGCAATTTATGGTGCGCGTTGCTGGCGGTAACGATCCCGAATCGGGTGAGCCAGGCTGCAATATTCTGCGCTTCATCATGGGGTAATGAGAGTGCCAGTTGTCGTACCTTGGGCTGCCAGTCCGGCTTCTGCTGCACCCGCTTCAGGGGCAACTCGCAGAAGAAGCGGCTACCGCCGCCGACTCGCGCCTCAACATCGATATGCCCCCCCATGTGCTCGATCAGTTGCTTGCAGATCGCCAAGCCAAGACCGGTGCCCGGCGCCCGCAGCTGGCCTTCAACGGCAAACTGTTCGAAGGGCATAAAGAGCGTAGGGCGCATTTTGGCGGTGATCCCCGGCCCCTCATCATCGACTCCGAAGCGCAAGGTCGACGCGGCCTGCTCGGCCCACAACACCACGTCCCCACGCTGGCTGAACTTGATGGCATTGGAGAGCAGATTG
Organism: Aeromonas sp. EERV15; assembly: GCF_900079845.1. NCBI lineage: Bacteria > Pseudomonadati > Pseudomonadota > Gammaproteobacteria > Aeromonadales > Aeromonadaceae > Aeromonas > Aeromonas sp. EERV15. The sequence continues at coordinate 64,280 of NZ_FKKY02000018.1, forward strand.
TGCAGCACCTGCCGCACCCGATGGGGATCGAGGGTCTGCAGGGCTGGCAGAGCCGGGTCCAGCTGCAGGCGCAGTTGCAATCCCTTGGCCCGCGCCTTGGTCCAGTGCACCGCCGCCACGTGCTCGCACAGCTCGGTAAAATCGGTGGGCTGGGGCGAGAGCGCGAACTTGCTGTTTTCGTTGCGGCTGAAATCGAGCACATCGTTGAGCAGGCCAAGCAGTTCATCTCCCGCCTGACGTACCCGTGCCAGTGCAGACCCTTGTTCCTGCGACAATGGTGTACTGGCCAACCACTCCAGCAACCCGAGTATTGCGTTCATCGGAGTGCGGATCTCATGGCTGATGGCAGCCATGAAGCGCCCCTTGGCCAGCACCGCTTGCTGCGCCTGCTCATGGGAGTGCTGCAATGCCTGATCCTGCTCGATACGTGTCGTCACATCCTGCATCACCGCATAGATCCGCCAGCCTTGTGACTGGGTACGACCACGACCATAGAGCTGCAACCAGCGTTCGCCTTTGGTGGGGTGGTGGTAACGCAGGGTGAACGAGAACGGCGTACCGGCCTGCAGCATGGCAAACATCTCGCGGCGGACCTGGCGGCGATCTTCACGCTCCAGCATTGTGAGCACCCGTTTCGGTTCACGGCGGATCTGCTGACTGGCCAGCCCAAGCAACTCATAGCAACCCCGGCTGATAAACTCGATGTTCCCTACCCGCCCCCGCTCAAACATAAATTGCAGCACGACACCGGGAACCGTATTGGTCAAGGCGCGCAGACGGCGTTCACCCTGGCGCAAGAAACGAGCTTGCTCACGCAACACACTGATGTCCGATAACGCGATAAGGTCGGTCGCTGGCGCTTGTTTATCCAAACGCAAGGGGTGCTGGGCATAAGCAAAAACCTGTTCGCCCAACACCAGCTCGCCTTCACTCTTCTGATGTTGTACCGGTGGCAGCATCAGCTGCTCCGCATAACGGATGGCCAAGCGCCGACCCTGTTTGTTGGACTTGATCACCTTGCCCTGGCTGTTGCGTAAAAAAACCGGGACAGGCAACGCCTGGAACATGGTTTCACGCAGTTCACTCTCGATGGCCAGCGCCTTCTCTACTTCTTGGCGCTGGGCTATCTCCCGGGCCAGTTGCTGACGAGAACGCCAGATCATCGAAATCACACTGATGCTGATCAACAACGCCATCAAGATGGAACCAAACCAGGCGGCATAACTCACCCCGGGCTGTTGTACCACCAGCAGGCGACGCCAGCGCTGATTGAGTTCATCCATTTGGGTACTCGTCAGGATCATCAGATTGCGGTCTAACACCCCGGCCAGCTCCATCTCCTGTTTGTTCATCGCAAATCCAAGACCAAACTTGTCTTCCAGCTCTTCGATATCGAGCCCTTCCAGCAAGTTGGTACGCTGCGGGTATTGCAGCTGATACAGCTCGCTCAACATGGCATCTGCTTTGCCCTGACGCAAAGCAGCCAGCCCTTGCGCCACATTATCGGTACGGATCCACTCCTGCTGGCCCAGCTGAGCCAACAAGGAGGGATCATAGAGCGACTCAGGGACCAGAATACGTTGCCGTTTAAGCTGACTGATATGGTCAGTTGGCACTGTGTGCTTGCTGATCAAAGCAAAGCGGTTGATGGAGATCATCCTGCTGAAGGTAAACTCATCCGCAAGGGCCGGTGATTCGGGCAACCCTGCCATCATATCCGCCTCACCTCGACGCAGCTTATCTATCGCCTCCGCCTTGCTGGCTACGGGCACCAGTTTGAATGTCAGGCCGGTCTCCTGCGTGACCCAGCGCAACACATCCGCGCTCCACCCTTTTGTCTCCCCTTGCTCATTGATGCCGCTATAGGGCATTAACTCGGGGTTCACCACCAAGCGCACAATGCGTTGTCTGCCGGACAACCAGGCCTGCTCAATATCAGTCAAGCGCAGCTGGTCGATATAAAGGGACCCTTGGTCGAGATAGCGACCCAAATCAGCGTACAGGCTACCGGCAGGCATATAGCGAATTGCTGTATCAATCAATTGAACCAACTCAGGTCCACCACGCATCATCAGTCGATAGCTGACTACCCGCTCATTCCCGAGCAAACGCCGCAAGCGCAAGCCATCCGCAGGAAACTCACGCATCATATAGCGCAGTTGCAAATAGTCCCCCAGATAGGCGTTGCCTTTGCCACTTTCCAGCGCGGAGTAAAGATTTTCCTGTTTGGACAATGGCTTGATCATCGCATCAGGGTAGAGATCCTTGAGCGTTCGAGTGGAGCCCATGGCGGGTGAGGCTAAAAATGTCGCGTTATGCAGATCGCCACGATAGAGAATGGCAGAGTCGGTCTCCAGCATAGCGCGACTCACCCGCATGTTGGGTAGTACGGCGGAGATGGGGCCGACATGAGGCACGATATCGCAACGCCCCTGTAGCAGGGCATCACGCACAGCTTGCCAGTCAGGTAATTCATGAATCGTCAGCGGCACCGGCAATACGTCGGCCAGTCTGACCAAGCGATCCTTGAACAAGCCCCCCTCCGCTAACAGGTAAGGAGGTGGAAGTGTCGCCGGATAACAGACTTCCAACTTCTTGATGGAGTCCACATAGGCTTGGGTAGCGGGCGGGAGGGGCAACACCATGGCATGCAGCGGCATGGCCAGCACGGCGCCCAGGAAAAAAATGGGGAGTTTTGTCATCTGAAAACAAAAGCCAGGCATCTGCCTGGCTTTTTATCACTCGTTGGGTTCAACATTTTCTACCCTGGCCTTCAGTTTCTGGCCAGGCCGGAAGGTCACCACCCGACGGGCGCTGATCGGAATATCTTCGCCCGTCTTGGGATTTCGTCCAGGACGCTGATTCTTCTCACGAAGGTCAAAGTTACCGAAGCCTGAAATCTTGACTTGTTCACCACGCTCAAGCGCCTGTCGGATTTCCTCAAAGAAGGCTTCCACCATATCTTTGGCTTCACGCTTGCTCATCCCTAGTTGGGTGAACAGGTGCTCTGCAATGTCGGCTTTGGTAAGCGCCATAGATCAATCCCTCAAGGATGCATTCAACTCTTCACCAAGGACCCGCACGACATTGTCTACGGTCTCGGCAATCTCTTTCTCCTCCAGAGTGCGCTGGGTATCTTGCAATACAAGACTGATGGCCAGGCTCTTCTTGTCCTCTGCCATACCAGCACCCTGGTATACGTCAAACAAGTTTATTCCAACTACCTGATTTCCGCCAACTTTTTTAATTACTGCAAGAACATCACCTGCCAGAACCTGACGGTCGACCACCACGGCGATGTCACGACGGTTCGCCGGGAACTTGGAAACTTCGGCAGCCATCGGCACCTTGGCCGGAGTCAGCTTGTCCAGCTCCAGTTCAAACATCACCGCACGGCTCTTGAGGCCCAGCTTCTTCTCGAGGCTCGGGTGGATCACGCCGATGTGGCCGATGACCTCGCCATTACGCAGGATGGCTGCGCTCTGGCCCGGGTGCAGGGCGCTGTGCTCGGTACGCTCGAAGGTAAAGGTGGCCCCTTCGGCGGTCAAGTCCAGCACTGCTTCCAGATCCCCTTTCAAATCAAAGAAGTCGGCTGCGCGGGTTTTGATATCCCAGTGCTCGTCGCTCTGGTTGCCAATGATGATACCTGCCAGCATCGGCTCCTGACGGATGCCGTTCTCGGCGTTTTCATCCTTGATGAAACGCAGACCCTGCTCGAACAGACGCACGCGCGGCTGCTGACGGTTCTGGTTGTAGACCACTGCCTGTACCAGACCAGGGAACAGAGAGACGCGCATGGCGGACATCTCGACTGAAATCGGATTCGGCAGCACGATGGCATCGCTCTGCGGGAACAGGGTTTGCTGGGTCTTGGGATCGACGAAGCTGTAGGTGATCGCTTCCTGGAAACCGCGGTCAACCAGCAGATCACGCACCCGCTTGAGGGTCACCTGCCCTTCTGCCTGCTCAACCATCGCCAGAGAAGCGGCCGGTTTCAGGTTCGGGATGTTGTTGTAGCCGTAGATGCGGGCCACTTCCTCGATGAGGTCTTCCTCGATGGCGATATCGAAACGCCAGGAGGGCGCCAGCGCAGTCCAACCGTCAGCATCCACAGTCACCTGCATGCCAAGGCGGGTCAGGATCTCGACCACCTGAGCATCAGCCACGCTGATACCGATCACCTTGTCGAGCTTGGTGCGACGCAACTTGATGGGCGCAGCCTTCGGCAGATAGGCATCGGATTTGACTTCGATGACCGGACCCGCTTCACCGCCGCACTCTCCGCCACAAATGTCCAGCAGCAGACGAGTGGCACGATCCATCACCTTGGCTTGCAGCTCCGGATCCACCCCGCGCTCGAAGCGATGGGAAGAGTCGGTGTGCAGACCGTAGGCACGGGCACGGCCGGTGATGGAGAGCGGCGCGAAGAAGGCGCACTCCAGCAGGATGTCGGTGGTGGTCTCGGATACACCAGTGCGGTTGCCGCCGAAGATACCGGCCATGCAGGCAGGGCCTTTGGCATCGGCAATCACCAGGGTGCTCTCTTTGAGCTTCACTTCGTTGCCATCGAGCAGGGTCATCGGCTCATCGCTATGGGCGCGGCGCACCACCAGTTCCCCTTCCAGCTTGGCCAGATCGAAGGCGTGCATCGGCTGACCGTATTCCAGCAGCAGATAGTTGGTGATGTCTACGATGGCGTCGATGGAGCGGATACCACCACGGCGCAGCTTCTCTTGCATCCAGAGCGGGCTCTGGGCCTGCAGGTTCAGCCCCTTGATAACGCGACCCAGATAACGGGGGCAATCGGCGGTTGCTTCAACCCGGATCGGGAAAGTTGCGTCAATAGTGGCAACAGCAGGTGCCCAGGTCGGCTCGACCACGTCCACGCTGTTGAGTACGCCGATCTCACGGGCGAGCCCCGCGATACCAAGGCAATCGGCACGGTTCGGGGTCAGATCCACGTCGATGGAGACGTCATTGAGATTGAGATAGTCGCGAATATCGGTGCCGATGGGGGCATCGGCCGGCAATTCGATGATGCCATCGGCTTCAACTTCGATACCCAGCTCACTGAAAGAGCAGAGCATGCCGTGAGACGGCTGGCCACGCAGCTTGGCTTTCTTGATGGTGAAATCACCCGGCAGGGTCGCCCCGACTTTGGCCACGCAGACTTTGAGGCCCTGACGGCAGTTCGGCGCGCCACAGACGATGTCCAGCAGCTCGGCCTCGCCCACGTTGACCTTGGTCACCCGCAGCTTGTCGGCGTCCGGATGCTGGGCGCACTCGACCACTTCACCCACGACCACATTGTTGAACTGGCCAGCGACCGCTTCTACGGCGTCCACTTCCAGACCGGCCATGGTGATCTGCTCGGCCAGTGCGTTGTCACTCAACTCGGTGCGGACCCACTCCATCACCCAGGATTTACTGAATTTCATGTTCTCTCGCCCTTACTTGAACTGCTTGAGGAAGCGCAGGTCGTTTTCGAAGAAGGCACGCAGGTCGTTGACCCCGTAACGCAGCATGGTCAGGCGCTCAACGCCCATGCCGAAGGCAAAGCCGGAGTATTTTTCCGGATCGATACCGACCGAACGCAGTACGTTCGGGTGCACCATGCCGCAGCCCAACACTTCCAGCCACTTGCCGTTCTTGCCCATCACATCCACTTCGGCGCTCGGCTCGGTGAACGGGAAGTAGGAAGGACGGAAGCGAATGGTGAGATCTTCCTCGAAGTAGTTGCGCAGGAAGTCGTGCAGAATGCCCTTCAGCTCGGTAAAGCTGGCATGCTCGTCAACCAGCAGACCTTCAACCTGATGGAACATCGGGGTGTGGGTCATGTCGTAGTCGTTACGATAGACGCGGCCCGGCGCAATGATGCGGATCGGCGGCTGTTGTTGCTGCATGGTGCGGATCTGCACACCGGAGGTGTGGGTTCGCAGCATCAGATCAGGATTGAAGTAGAAGGTATCGTGATCGGTACGCGCCGGGTGATGAGCCGGAATATTCAGCGCATCGAAGTTGTGGAAGCCATCTTCAATCTCGGGACCACGGGCAACCTTGAAGCCCATCTCGCCAAACAGGCGCTCAATGCGTTCAATGGTACGGGTTACCGGATGCAGACCGCCATTCTCGATGCGGCGGCCCGGCAGGCTGACGTCGATGGTCTCGGCAGCCAGCTTCTGGTTCAGAACGGCGACTTCGAGGGCTTCACGACACTCGTTCAAGGCATCTTGAACCTGTTGTTTGGCCTGGTTGATCACGGCGCCCGCGGCGGGACGCTCTTCAGCAGACAGGGCGCCCAGGCCCTTCATCTGCTCGGTAAAAAAGCCTTTTTTGCCCAGATATTTGACCCGGATCTCATCGAGGGTAGCGATATCGCTCACGCCCTCAATATCGGCCTTGGCTTGGCCTACTACTTCTTCAAGCTGTTGCATGTCTTCCTCGTCACCACTCCGAAACAGGAGCCTTTAGGCTAAATAAGGTCAAGAGGGGAATAATACAAAAAAAGGCCCTTCACTGACCATAGTTATGGCCTGCTTTTCTCCCTATAAATCATTTTGTTATATCAAGCGAGTCTCAACTCCTACCCTATCCTCTTAAAATAGTGGTTAACTAATTTTGTTTGTTGGCATATTGGTGGGTATCGAGTCAGCTATTGTGGTTTATTGAAAGTGTGGGGGGAGAAGTTGACGGCAAAACAGAAATAACAAAAAAGGAGGCCTGAGCCTCCTTTTAACTTTTATAACAGAACCGGATTAAACCAGAGCTGCTTTAGCTTTTTCAACCAGGGCGGTGAAAGCCAGCTTGTCGTGAACAGCGATATCGGACAGGATCTTACGATCGATTTCGATAGACGCTTTCTTCAGACCGTTGATCAGACGGCTGTAAGACAGACCATTCTGACGGGCAGCAGCGTTGATACGCGCAATCCACAGCTGACGGAACTGACGCTTTTTCTGGCGACGGTCACGATAGGCATACTGACCAGCTTTAGTTACCGCTTGTACCGCTACGCGGTAAACACGGGAACGGGCGCCGTAGTAACCTTTGGCGGCTTTCATTACTTTTTTGTGACGAGCTCGAGCAGTCACACCACGTTTAACTCTTGGCATTTTTTACATCCCCCCTTATGCGTACGGCAGACAAGCGACAACACGTTTGTGGTCGGCAGCGGAAACCATGAACTTAGGTCCCAGCTTGCGCTTACGCTTGCTGCTCTTCTTGGTCAGGATGTGACGCAGGTGGTTATGCTTGCACTTAAAGCGACCCGAGCCGGTCTTTTTGAAGCGCTTTGCAGCACCCCGGTTGGTTTTCATCTTCGGCATTTTATACTCCGCATTGTGAGTGACAACAAAATCGCAAGGCGAACCGACTCACGGGCGAACCCGTGAGTCAATTTCTTGTGGGCCTTAAGATTTCTTCTTAGGTGCGAGGACCATCACAGCTTGACGGCCTTCGACTTTCGGGAACGACTCGACTACGGCCAACTCTTCCAGATCGTTCTTGACGCGCTCCAGAACCTTGATACCAAGATCCTGGTGTGCCATTTCACGACCACGGAAGCGCAGGGTGACCTTAGCCTTGTCCCCGTCTTCTAGAAAGCGAACCAGGTTGCGTAGTTTTACCTGATAGTCGCCTTCGTCAGTACCAGGACGGAATTTGATTTCCTTAACCTGGACGACTTTCTGCTTTTTCTTCTGTTCTTTGGTTGTTTTGCTCTTTTCGTAGAGGAATTTACCGTAATCCATGATCCGGCAAACGGGCGGCTCAGCATTTGGACTGATCTCGACCAGATCAACTCCGGCCTCTGCGGCCAAGTTCAGTGCTTCCTGAATGGTGGTGACGCCAATGGCTTCACCATCCAAACCAGTCAGACGAACTTCTTTCAGACGGATCTCTTCATTGATCCGGTGAGCGCGGGCTTGCGGTTGCTTGCCCAGTTTTTTTCCGCCTTTTATAGCTTATTCCTCCACTTTCTTTTGTCCGCGGGTCTGAACTTCCTGGGTCAACAGAGCGATGAACTCTTCAACAGGATAAGTGCCCAGGTCAGCCCCTTTACGAGTCCGTACTGCAATCTTACCGGCTTCAACTTCTTTATCGCCGCAGACCAGCATGAAAGGTACTCGCTTCAAAGTATGCTCGCGGATTTTAAAGCCAATCTTCTCATTTCTCAAGTCCGCTTTTGCGCGAATACCCGCATCATTCAATGATTTGGCTACTTTCACCGCATAATCGGCCTGATTATCCGTGATATTCATGACCACAGCCTGAGTCGGCGCCAACCAGGTTGGAAACAGACCGGCATATTCTTCAGTCAGAATACCGATGAAACGCTCGATAGAACCCAAAATGGCCCGATGGATCATCACAGGTACGTGGCGCTCGTTGTTTTCGCCAACATAAGTGGCGCCCAGACGACCGGGGAGAGCAAAATCGAGCTGTACGGTACCACATTGCCACGCACGATCAAGGCAATCGTGCAGGGTAAATTCAATCTTGGGACCGTAGAAGGCCCCCTCGCCCGGCTGCAGATCGTATTTCAGACCATTGAGATCCAGCGCTTCGGCCAGTGCGGCCTCGGCACGATCCCAAGCCTCATCTGAACCGATTCGCTGTTCGGGACGGGTGGAGAGCTTGACCACGATGTTCTCGAAGCCAAAGGTACCGTAGACGTCATAGACCATACGAATACAGCCGGAGACCTCTTCCATGATCTGCTCTTCGGTACAGAAGATATGAGCGTCATCCTGAGTGAAGCCGCGCACCCGCATCAGACCGTGCAGCGAACCGGACGGTTCATTGCGGTGGCAAGAGCCAAACTCGGCCATCCGCAGCGGCAGATCGCGGTAGGACTTCAGACCCTGGTTGAAGATCTGGACGTGACCCGGGCAGTTCATCGGCTTGATGGCGTACTCGCGGTTCTCGGACTGGGTGGTGAACATGGCCTGGGCATACTTCTCCCAGTGACCTGAACGCTCCCACAGGACGCGGTCCATCATGAAGGGACCCTTCACTTCCTGATAGTCATACTCTTTAAGCTTGCCGCGGATAAAGGTTTCCAGCTCACGGAAGATGGTCCAGCCATCGTTGTGCCAGAACACCATGCCGGGTGCCTCTTCCTGCATGTGATACAGGTCGAGCTGCTTGCCGATCTTGCGGTGATCACGCTTGGATGCTTCTTCCAATCGTTGCAGATAAGCCTTGAGCTGCTTCTTGTCGGCCCAGGCAGTGCCGTAAATACGCTGCAACATTTTGTTGTTGGAGTCGCCACGCCAGTAGGCGCCAGACATTTTTTGCAACTTGAAGTGGTGGCAGTGGCGCATGTTAGGCACGTGCGGGCCACGACACATATCCACGTACTCTTCGTGATGATAGAGACCAGGCTGGTCATCACGGGCAATATTCTGATCCAGGATCTCGACTTTATAAATCTCACCACGGGCATCAAACACATCACGTGCTTCCTGCCAGGAGACTCTTTTCTTGATGACGTCGTAATCCTTGGCTACCAGCGCCAGCATGCGCTCTTCCAGGGCAGCCAGATCTTCATCGGTCAGGGTGCGGTCAAGATCAACGTCGTAGTAAAAACCGTTGTCAATGACAGGACCGATGGCCATCTTGGTCTGGGGCCAGAGTTGCTTGATAGCATGACCCAGCAAGTGGGCGCAGGAGTGGCGCAGGATGTCCAGACCTTCTTCGTCTTTGGCGGTGATGATGGCCAGCGCAGCATCGGCTTCGATCAGCTCGCACGCATCCACCAGTTCACCGTTTACCCGACCGGCAATGCACGCCTTGGCGAGACCGGGACCGATGTCCGCGGCCACATCCATCACGGAAACAGAGTGGGCAAATTGACGTTGGCTGCCGTCAGGCAGAGTAATGATTGGCATTATAGGTTTCCTTATACAGTGGTGACCCGTACCAAAGGCCACATGTAGTCGCGATAATTCCTTTAAAATCAAGCTCTTCACTCTAGTGTTTCACCATAAACCAAACGGTTGGTACACAGAGCGGTACACACATCAGTTTGTGCGTCATGCTGTCAGTTTCAGGATCCGGCGTGGATTGTATCAAACATGCGATATCAAACAAATTGTTAAACATCGTACATCTTAAAACCACTCGCTCGGCTTGCCCCCTGCCCCACCGGATACCATGGGCTGTAGCGATGGAGATCCTGTCACGCGCAGGGTGTGGCCATAAGAAAGTGGGCAATCATCACGTTGAGCGCGACATACCATCTTCAGCAGGTAAACGGACATCACTGTAGGTTGAAACTATGGATGGTGCGATCCCATGATGCGGCGACCCACTACTGAATAACTGTCCGGGTTGGCACAGGACGCTCCCGTGTTACGGAAGGGAAACGAATATCAAGCGTGTTGGCATAGAGCGCAGATGTACGTACTGCAACACCTAATAGGCATAGTTATAAAAAAAGGGCCCGTAGGCCCTTTAGCAAAATCAGTGGTCAAGCTCAGCTAAACAGATGGTGACTGATGATAAACAAGCCACCAGATAGCAGCATGGTCATCGGCAAAGTCAGCACCCAAGCCATCAGGATGGTCTTGATGGTCTGGCTCTGCAGGCCGGATTTGTTGGCAATCATGGTACCCGCTACCGCCGAGGAGAGGATATGGGTGGTGGATACCGGCATGCCGGTCAAACTAGCCACACCGATGGAGGTAGCCGCAGTGATCTGGGCTGCGATGCCCTGGCTGTAGGTCATGCCAGTGGTACCGATCTTCTCGCCCACGGTATGGACGATACGACGCCAGCCCACCATGGTACCGCAACCCAGCGCCAGCGCGATGGAAACGATAACCCAGGTTGGTGCATATTCCGCTGTTGCGGTCAGGTCTTTGCGCCACTTGGCCAAGTCGGTCAGCTCTTTGGCTGGCAGTGGCAACTTGGCAACCTTACGCGCGGTATCATCGATACACAGCAGCAAACGGCGCACTTCACGACGATCGGTAAGATTGAGCTCCTGATAAGTCCGAACTGCACCCAGGCGAGCATCCAGTGTCGCCATTGCCTGCAGCACACCATCGGCGGAGCAGTGAGTCATCAGCTCTTCCTGGGCCGTTACTGGCGCAGAGAAGTTGATCACCTCCCCCAAAGAGGCCTGGTTACGCTGATAGATCTCCATGATCCGTTGGTTGGCATCCTGGGTTCGGTCCAGATCATAGGAGCGGCTGCTCATGTCCAGCGCGAAATAGGCGGGCGCCATGCAGATTAGCACCAGCATCACCAGACCGATGCCCTTCTGGCCATCGTTGGAGCCGTGCACGAAGCTGACACCCATGGCCGAGGCCACCAGGGTCAGACGCGCCCAGAACGGCGGGTGTTTCTTGCCATCCACCAGCTGACGCTCTTCCGGCGTTTTGTGGATCTTGTTGCTGGTCCAGATCCGCTTCATCGCCAGCAGCAGCAGCGCCGCGATGATGAAACCGATGGTGGGAGAAATAATGAGGGAAAGCATGATGTCGATCGCTTTGCCCACGTTGATCCCCTCGGTCACCGGTTTATGGGTGATCCAGGCATAGGCGCCGCCTACCCCCAGAATGGAACCGATCAAGGTATGTGAACTGGAGGCCGGGATCCCGAAGAACCAGGTACCCAGGTTCCACACGATGGCGGAAAACAGCAAGGAGAAGACCATGATCAACCCTTGGGTGGAATCCATCCCAAGCAGCAGGTCGATGGGCAGCAGATGGACAATGGCATAGGCCACCCCCAGTCCACCGAACATGACGCCGAAAAAGTTGAAGATCCCCGATGCGACCACCGCCAGGTGAGCCGGCATCGCCTTGGTATAGATAACCGTTGCTACCGCGTTGGCGGTATCGTGAAAGCCGTTGATAAATTCATAGGCAAGCACAAAAAAAACGGCCAATACCAAACCGATTGACCACCACAAACCCAAACCACTAAACATTTCAAACATAAAAAAAAGCCTGTTTATGAGTTGCGGCGGATTATGCCAGATGGCGGCCAACACCATAGCCACCATTGAAATATTTCAGCCATAAAAAAAAAGAGCTTTTTGGTAAAAAATATCCTAGAGCCAGTCTGTATGAGGCTTGCCATTGATTAATTAAAGCCGTCAATGATTGCGCGAAAGGGCAAAAATAGCTGATATTTAAGCCAATAATTTCATTTTTATGACGTTTTTATGACAGAAAAATGGGCAAAAAAGGTGATAAAACAACCCGACCCTGCCAATCTCATCCGACCAGCCCCTCAAACCCCATACCCGTTTGATTCCAGATGCAAAAAGGGAGCACCTTGTGCTCCCTTGAATCGTTGCTGTGCCGCAGGTTATCAGTCCTGATTGATGCGGCTGGCAACGGCGCCCTGCTGGCTCTTGTACTTGGCATTTTCCCGCTTGTTGTACGGACGGGCAGCGGCGCCGGAGAGCATTTCGAAGTTCAAGGCACCGATCTTCATCTTGGGGCGCAGCGCCAGCGGCAGTTTGCCGCCGTTGTAGAACTCCAGCACGATGCGACCGGACCAACCCGGATCGATGCGGTGCGCGGTCACGTGTACCATCAGACCCAGGCGCGCCAATGACGAGCGGCCATCCAGCCAGCCGACGATATCGGCAGGCAGGGTAACGGATTCATAGGTCACCGCCAACGCCAGCTGGCCCGGGTGCAGATAGAAGGCTTCACCATCGGGGACGTGGATTTCGTCACTCATCACCCGATCGATGGCATCGGCCATCTCGCTGCTCGGACCGCTCAGATCGATATAGGGAGCGGTATGATCGCGAAACACCCGAAACTCGTTACCCAGCAGCACATCGACACTGACACCACTGATCCGCTCTACTCCGGGCCGTGGCTCAATGACGATCTTGCCTTCATCCAGATGGCGTTCAATATCGGTATCACACAGACGCATTGGGCGACTCTCCTGACAAATTGTGCTTTTAAAAAAGCCGGGCATCACCCGGCTTGTTTCATCTTAACCAATCAACATGTGGCGAATACGCGCCTTGAGCATGTCGATGGCGATGCGGTTCTTGCCACCACGAGGCACGATCACATCGGCGTACTGTTTGGACGGCTCGATAAACTGCAGGAACATCGGACGCACCGTCTTCTGATACTGCTTGAGTACAGAGTCCATGGTACGGCCACGCTCCTGCACGTCACGCACCAGACGGCGCAGCAGGCAGATGTCGAGCGGGGTATCCATGAAGATGGAGGCATCCATCAGATCCCGCAGACGGCTGTCGGTCAGCAGCAGGATCCCTTCCAGAATGATCACCCGGCGCGGCGCAAACGGGGTCACTTCGCTCATCCGGGTATGTTCGGTGTAGGAGTACTGGGGAATGGCGACCGCATCACCTTTGACCAGCTGGCTCAGGTGCTGTACCAGCAGGTCGTGGTCCAGCGCATTGGGGTGGTCATAGTTGGTCTTGACCCGTTCTTCCATGGTCAGGTGGGTCTGATCACGGTAGTAGCAATCTTCGGTGATCACACCAATCTGACCTGCGCCCAGTTCGGCCACCAGCTCTTCATAAATGGTCTGGGCGATAAGACTTTTGCCAGACGCAGATGCGCCCGCAATACCGATGATCACACACGAATGTTGAGTATCAGACATGACAAATACCTAAAAGAGAAGAGCAGTGGGGATGGTTTAAACCGATCCATTATATAAAAAAGGGTGGGTCATGCCCACCCTCAATTCCCTTTCAAGTGACCGATAGCCGATTATTCATCCAGCGCCATGGCATAGAGGGGGGTCGCAATCGGTTTTGCGCTGAAAAAGAGTTCAGCCCCTACCCTGCGCGCCAGTTTCAAATAGGCCTGGGCCAGGCTTCCTTCCGGTGCGCCGAACACCGTCGGGCAGCCATCATCCATGTGCTGGCGGATATCGATGTGCAGCGGCAGCTGGCCAAGCAGCGCTACTTGATACTGCTCTGCCATCTTCTGGCCGCCACCGGTACCGAACAGTGGCTCATGATGACCACAGGCGCTGCAGACGTGGTAGCTCATGTTCTCGATGATGCCGAGCACCGGCACATTGACCTTGTTGAACATGGCGATCCCCTTGCGGGCATCAGCCAGCGCCACATCTTGCGGAGTGGTGACGATCACTGCCGCCGAAGTGGGCACCTGCTGGGCCATGGTGAGCTGGATATCGCCGGTGCCCGGCGGCATGTCCACCACCAGATAATCCACTTCACCCCAACGGGTTTCATGGAGGATCTGCGCCAGCGCCTTGCTCGCCATCGGGCCACGCCAGATGGTGGCATCCTGCTCGGAGACCAGATAGCCGATGCTGTTGCTCTTGAGGCCACAGGCCATCACCGGCTCCATCAGCTTGCCGTCATGACTGACCGGGCGCTCCTTGAGGGTGCCCATCATGGTGGGAATGGAGGGGCCATAGATATCGGCATCGAGAATGGCGACCCGCGCCCCCTCTTTTTGCAGGGCCAGCGCCAAATTGACCGCGGTGGTGGATTTACCCACCCCCCCCTTGCCGGAAGCAACCACGATGATGTTGCGAATGCCCTGCACGGCGTTGAGCCCCTGCGCCCGTGGCATGCTGGCGACGTCAATCTCCAGTGCCCAGTCGATACGGGCGGCGCCGGTGGCGCTGCGCAGCCTGGCATCGTAATTCTCTTTGAGCTGATCGAGCAGCGAGAGACCGGCAAACGGCAATACCAGCCGGATAGTAAGCCCCTGCCCCTGATTGATGATCTCGCGAACGAATCCGGCATCCACCAGATCCTTGTGCCAGCCTGCTGGCTTAAATTCGGCGAGGATCTGTTTTACTGAATCAATCACCATTAACTCCTCATTATCTTGTCTTTATCTTGAGGTGAACGGTTACCGCACACAAATCAGTGGCTTGCCTGCCATCGTCACGGCAGGTTCTGCCAAAGTCGGCACAGCCACAACCCTAGGCAGGCTACCCCCAATTCGGGTAACATGCACGGCACTCTATCATCCCAACAAGCACATCAAGAACGTAATATGGCAACTGATCCTCGTAAAATGCTGGTAACCTGCGCTCTCCCCTATGCCAATGGCTCCATCCATCTTGGCCACATGCTGGAACACATCCAGGCCGATATCTGGGTTCGTTATCAGCGAATGCGCGGTCATCAGGTGCACTTCATCTGTGCCGATGATGCCCACGGCACCCCGATCATGCTCAAAGCGCAACAGATGGGGATCACCCCGGAAGAGATGATTGCGGCCGTCTCCAAGGAGCACCAGACCGATTTCGCCGGTTTCAACATCAGCTTTGACAACTATCACTCCACCCACAGCGGCGAAAACCGCGAGCTGGCGGAACTGATCTACGGTCGTCTGAAAGACGGTGGCTTTATCAAGGGCCGCACCATTACCCAGCTGTTCGATCCGGAAAAATCGATGTTCCTGCCGGACCGTTTCGTCAAGGGCACCTGCCCCAAGTGCAAATCCCCGGAACAGTACGGTGACAACTGCGACAGCTGCGGCGCCACCTACAGCCCGACCGAGCTGATCGATCCGAAATCCGCCGTCTCCGGTGCCACCCCTGTGATGAAGGACTCCGAGCACTTCTTCTTCGACCTGCCGCAATTTGAAAAATGGCTCTCAGAGTGGGTGCGCGGCTCCGGCGCCATTCAGGAAGAGATGGCCAACAAGATGCAGGAGTGGTTCGAGAGCGGCCTGCAGCAGTGGGACATCACCCGTGACGCTCCCTATTTCGGTTTCGAAATCCCCGGCGCGCCGGGCAAGTTCTTCTACGTCTGGCTGGATGCCCCCATCGGCTACATGGCCTCTTTCAAGAACCTGTGCAACAAGCGCGGCGACATCGACTTTGACAGCTACTGGAGCAAAGACTCCAGCGCCGAGCTCTACCACTTCATCGGTAAAGATATCGCCTACTTCCACTGCCTGTTCTGGCCATCCATGCTGGAAGGGGCGGGTTTCCGCAAGCCGACCAAGGTCAACGTACACGGCTATGTGACCGTCAACGGCGCCAAGATGTCCAAATCCAAGGGCACCTTCATCAAGGCATCCACTTACCTGAACCACCTGGATCCGGAGTGCCTGCGTTACTACTACGCCGCCAAGCTCAACAGCCGCATCGACGATCTGGACCTGAACCTCGATGACTTCGTCGCTCGCGTCAACGCCGACGTGGTCAACAAGCTGGTCAACCTCGCCTCCCGCAACGCCGGTTTCATCGCCAAGCGTTTCGACGGCAAGCTGGCGGCCAGCTGCGCCGAGCCAGAGCTCTACGCCGAATTCGCCAACGCCCGCACCACCATCGCCGAGGCCTATGAGGCACGCGAATTCAGCCGCGCCATCCGCGAAATCATGGCGCTGGCAGACAAGGCCAACCGCTATGTGGATGACAAGGCCCCCTGGGTGATTGCCAAACAGGAAGGGGCTGACGCCCAGCTGCAGGAAGTCTGCTCCGTCGGTATCAACCTGTTCCGCGTGCTGATGGCCTACCTCAAGCCGGTGATGCCGCTGCTCGCCGAGCGTGCCGAAGCCTTCCTGGGTGAAACCCTCTCCTGGGATGGCGTGGCCCAGCCATTGACCAACCATCAGCTGACCCCGTTCAAGGCCCTCTTCTCCCGCATCGAGCCGGCGAAGATTGAAGCCATGATCGAGGCATCCAAGGAAGACTTGGCCAAGGAGCAGGCACCGAAAGTGAGCGGCCCGCTGGCTGATGACCCCATCAGCGAAACCATCACCTATGACGATTTTGCCAAGATTGACCTGCGCGTCGCGCTGATCAAGAAGGCCGAAGCGGTACCGGAAGCCGAGAAGCTGCTCAAGCTGCAACTGGATATCGGCGGCGAGACCCGTCAGGTGTTTGCCGGTATCAAATCCGCCTACAACCCCGAAGATCTGGAAGGCAAGCTGACCGTGATGGTGGCCAACCTGGCACCGCGCAAGATGCGTTTCGGCATGTCCGAAGGCATGGTGCTGGCCGCAGGCCCGGGCGGCAAGGATCTCTGGATCCTGGAACCGCAGGAAGGCGCCCAACCGGGGATGCGCGTTAAGTAACGCCACCGGCGACGCTCACCGCGATAAACCAAAGAGAGGCCCGTTGGCCTCTCTTTGCATAGTCCCCTAGCCACAAACCACACTCCCGCCCCCGCAAGCCTACCGACACCTCATCTCGCCAGCTCAGTTGGTGTGAAAGCCCTGGCCAGTGGGTGGCAGCGCCGCTTGATACTCCATGCGGGTCACTCTGGCGGTACGCGGGCCGTGCTCCAACCAGCCCAGCATCATTTGTACCCCTTGCGCGGGGCCGCTGATCAGGATCTCCACCGAGCCATCCTCCAGGTTGTAGGCGTGACCCCGCAAACCCAGTTGCAGTGCCCGCTCACGAGTGAAATAGCGAAATCCGACCCCCTGCACCTGCCCCCACACCCGAATGACAAACGATTGCTCTCCCATTTCTCACACCTTCTACTGAAGAAAAAATTCCCGCAATAATAATGAACGCAACACGCTCTCTTCTGCAGGATGCGGCTTCATTATGAAAGAAGTTAAATTCCGCAGGGTTGACCGCTATCTCATTCACCTCACCATCAGTGAAAAATGCCATGTCGCGCTCTGGTTACCCCTCTTTATCATCACCGTTCTCCGCGGGGACATGCGGACCGCCAGCGCCTAAGTGGCCGGTACTCAGAGAGATTAAACGCTGACCTGTGAAGCCAATAGAATCCAGCACAAAGAGATGAGGCACCCAATGGGTGGCCTCATCTTTATTGATCGTGACAATGGATGGCGACCAATCGCTATACCGGCTGGCAGCCCCGCTCAGGATTGCAGCAAACTCAGGGCCGCATTGGGGCGACTGTTTGCCTGACTCAAAATAGATGAACTCGCTTGCTGCAATATTTGGGTACTGACCAGGCGGGCCGATTCGACAGCCATATCGGCATCCCGGATCCGCGAACGGGCAGCACTGAGGTTCTCATTGGCATTGACCAAATTACGTACGATCCCATCCAGCGTATTAGCCTGAGCACCAAGTTGCGAACGCTGAACCCCCAGCTGTTTCATGCCCGCATCCAGTGTTTTGATCGCTCTGTTGGCGTTGTCATCACTCAGAACATCAATGTTATCAACGGTATATTTCTTCTTGTCTGATTGATAAAAACCCAGTGCATTCAAGCTCGCTCCCTGCATATCAATATTGGAGTACATGTCACCGGATGAGCGCAGTTCCATCTGACCGATATACGTCGTGGGGGTAACATCGGGCAGCAGAGCACTCAGAGAAGCATTGCTGATCACCGGAGGCGCCGGTGGTGCGGGCGGCGGAGGGGGCGTTGTGCCATTGGCCAGCGCAAGGCTGTTGCCCTGAGCGCTATGCATGGTCAATGCATTGCTGGTGGGATTGCTGTTGTTGGAGGCACTCACATAAAAACCCAGACCTGCCGATTGCGCAGTACTGTTGATGCGTTGAACCACGGTTGCCATGATGGCACTATTTTTTGCTGTCGGATTGACCGGATCCCATCCGGTCATATCAATGCCTGTGGTCAAATCCACAGAGTGGCCCGCCACATCGATATAGGAGGGTAATGCGGATAAATCGACCGCGGAGGCGACTGAAAATGGCAGTTGTTGCGCTTGTACCGGCCCCTGATTATTGGGAAAGGTGGTGCCATTAATATCTGCCACGAACGCTTCCAGGGTTGAATAGTCCTTGTCAAAGGTGACGCCATTAAGGGTGATAGGCTGAGATGAAAGCTTGAGATCAGCAATGTCATACGCCCCTGGCTTGCTTCCTGCCGGACTGCGCGCTCGCCACTCCATCTCCCCCAGATTTTTGGTCTGGGCATTGAGATCGGTAATGACGGTATTCTGTCCTGCATAGGCACCGACCGAGAAGATGCCTTTATAACTTCCCGCCAGCAGGTCCTGTCCGGCAAACCGGGTGTCTGTGGCAATCCGGTCCATCTCCAACTGCAGTTGCTTGAATTCAGCATTCAGGGCCACGCGATCCTCTGCCGTGTTGGCACCGCTTCCCGACTGCAGTGCCAACGTACGCATCCGCTGCATCAGGTTCACCGACTCATCGAGCGCACCATCCGCCACGTTGATCACCGAGATCCCATCGTTGGCATTGCGCATAGCCGTGTTGGTCCCGTTCACTTCACTGGTGAGACGATTGCTGATCTGCAAGCCGGCCGCATCATCGGCGGCACTGTTGATGCACAAGCCGGATGAGAGTCGTCGATATACCGAGTCCAGCGTGTTGGATGATTGACCCAGATGGCGAGAAGCGTTGAGAGCAGAAATATTGGTGGCGATGGAGAGGGACATGGACAGCTCGATACAGGAAAGATTCAAAATGGTCTTCCCCACTATCGACATCATCAAATGACTCTTTAGAGAAAATCCCCCACAAAAAAGATAAAAACGCTAACTTGATTATATTTTACACATATAAAAACACACATTGGACAAAAAATAAGCACAACCAACCAAAGCATATAAAATAAGCGGCGTGAAACGCCAACATCAAGATTCAGCAAACCCTGTCTCTCCAACGCCTGGTTGTTGTCCAGGCGCACGGTGAGTCACTCCGTCATATACCAGCAAAGACTGGCTTAGCCGCCCTATTGCACATAGAATGTGGCCCCTTTTCTTTCTACCATCGGCAAACATCCATGAGCGTATTCATCTATCTCGTCAAAGGTCGCGAAAAATCCCTGCTGCGCCGTCACCCCTGGATCTTCTCCAAGGGGATTGAGCGGGTGGAAGGTAATCCTGTTGACGGCGATACCGTCGAGATTTACGCCAACGATGGCAAGTGGCTTGCCCGTGGTGCCTGGTCAAGCAGCTCCCAGATCCGTGCCCGGGTCTGGACCTTCGACAAGAATGAGACCGTTGATCTCGACTTCTTTATCCGTCGCCTCAAATATGCGCAGGAATCTCGCGATCCGCTGATCAAGCGTCAGGGTCTCACCGGCTATCGCCTGTGCGCCGCCGAGTCCGATGGCCTGCCGGGTCTGACCATCGACCGTTATGCCGATTTTCTGGTGTGCCAGATCCTCTCCGCCGGTGCCGAGTTCCAGCGTGAGCTGATCACCCAGGCGCTGCGTACCCTCTACCCCGAGTGCAACATCTATGAGCGCTCCGACGTAGCAGTACGTAAAAAAGAGGGGCTGAAAGAGCGCACCGGTGTCATCTATGGCGAAGCCCCGACCGAACCGGTAGTCATCGAAGAGAACGGCGGCGTGAAGATCCTGGTGGATATTCGCAACGGCCACAAAACCGGCTTCTATCTGGATCAGCGCGACAACCGCCAGGCGGTCTCCAAGTACACCGAAGGCAAACGTGTCCTTAACTGCTTCAGCTACACCGGTGGTTTCGGCATTTATGCTCTCAAGGGTGGCGCTAAAGAGGTGGTCAACGTTGATCTCTCCCAGAATGCGCTGGATATCGCCCGCCAGAACGCCGAGCTGAACGGTCTCGATATCAGCAACACCCAGTTCGTCCGTCACGATGTGTTCAAGCTGCTGCGTGAATACCGCGAGAAGGGCGAGAAGTTCGATGTCATTGTGCTGGATCCGCCCAAGTTTGCCGAGAGCAAGGCCCAGCTGCTGGGTGCCTGCCGCGGCTACAAGGACATCAACATGCTGGCGTTCCAGCTGTTGGCGCCGGGTGGCGTGCTGCTGACCTACTCCTGCTCCGGCCTGATGGAGCAGAGCCTGTTCCAGAAGATCGTTGCCGATGCGGCGCTCGATGCCGGTCGCGATGCCCAGATCCTGGAGCTGCTCTCCCAGGCGTCCGATCACCCCATAGGTACCGCCTATCCGGAAGGCTTCTACCTCAAGGGTCTGGTGGTACGCGCCCGCTGATCGGCAACCACCCTCCCCTTGTGATCAATCAGGCCCCTTGCGGGCCTGATTGTTTTGCGGCGCTGTATATAGACCTTAACCTGACTCTCACCCCCATCCCTATTATCCCTCTCTGCTCTCTTCTCTTTCCGCTTTCCGCTTTCCGCTTTCCTTGTCGTCCCCTTTCCCTGCCGGTTCTCCACTTTTTCTCTGTTTAAATTTCTTTGCACAATAACTGCACATTTATGATTTAAATCACACCCGTATGACTCTCTTTTTTGTAGTGTGATCCCGCCTGCGGCAGCCAAGCCGGGGTAGCCGTCCGTCAGGATTGATGGGCGGCACAACAATAAAAATCGATGTCAGGCCAAGCTGAACATCACAAGGGATCCCGATATGAATCAATCATTGCCGCTGTTAACGCCGCTGCGGGGCATCGCTGCCCTGATGGTGGTGCTGTTCCATGCCCGATTATTGCTCTTTCCCCAGTGGATGGAGTCGATCGCAGGCCACACCCAACTCATCGAGAACGGCTACCTCTGGGTCGATCTGTTCTTTATTTTGAGCGGCGTGGTGCTGGCCCATGTCTACGGGGAGGCCTTCAGCCACAGGCCCCGCACCATCGGCTATGGCCGCTTCCTCTGGCTGCGGCTGACCCGCGTCTACCCCCTCTACCTTGTGACGCTGGTGCTACTGGTGGGCTGGGAACTTTACAAGGCGCAGCACGGGGTGGGTTTCTATGCAGGCCCGCTGTTCAAGATGTGGGAGTGGGAAGGGATGTCCCCCTTCGGCTCACCCTTCACGCCGGCCGAGGCACTGCCCAGCGCCTTCCTGCTGCTGCAGGTGGTGACCGATCACGGGTTGACCTGGAACTTCGCCGCCTGGTCCCTGAGCGTGGAGTGGATAAGCTACCTGCTGTTCCCGCTGCTTATTCCGCTCGCGGTGACCCGCAGCCGCTGGAGCCATCTCGCACCGCTGTTGGCGCTGACGGTACTGGCCTTTATCGTGCACAGTCGCGGCACGCTGGATGTCACCAGCGGGGCGCTGGCGGTGGGGCGCGGGGTGAGTGAATTTGTGCTCGGTCTCTGGCTGCTGCCAAGGATCAAGGCCGCGAAAGGCTTGCCCATGATGCAGCGGGACCTGCCGCTACTCATTGCCTTTGTGCTGCCCTTCGTGCTGATGCAGTTCACCATGACGCCGCAGCTGACCCTGCTGCTGATCAGCTCCTACGTGCTGCTGATCTGGATTGCCGCCGCCCAGCGGGAGCGCCAGAGTCCGCTGCTGCGCCTCTTGGATAACCGCTTCACCAACTGGCTGGGGGATCTCTCCTACTCCATCTATCTGCTGCATGCACTGGTGCTGCTCACCGGGTGCGAGCTCATCCACTATCTGGCGCCCGGGCTCACCGAGTGGTGGTATGCCCAGACCGACCCGCTGTTGGGGGTGGTGGCGACCCTGTTGATGCTGGCAGTGCTGATCGGGCTCTCTTCTTTAAGTTACAACCTGCTGGAGCGACCACTGCAACGGCGCCTGCGCCGCTGGGGCAAGTCACGGCAACCGGCGCTGGAGCAAGCCGGATAAGCTAATCTCGCCCTGTCTGGATGAGTTGACGGGCTTATGCCAACTCATCCAGCACCAGTTCATCCAGACTGCTCATCACCCAGGCGCTCGGGTGCTGGCTAAATCCGAGCTTGGGGTAGTACGCCACCGCCTGCGGCGCGGCCAGCAGGATCAGCTTGCAGCCGAGCTGCAATTGCAAAAACGTCTCGCGAACCAGCGCTTTGCCAATCCCCTGCCCCTGCAGTGACTCGGCCACCGCCAGATCCGAGAGGTAGCAACAAAAGTGAAAATCGGTCACTGAGCGGGCCACCCCGACCAGGGTCTCGTCCTGCCAGGCGGTGATCAGCAGATTGGCGTTATCCAGCATGCCCTGCAGGGTGGCCGGATGGTCCAGCGGCCGTCTCGCCCCCAGCGAGGTCTGCGCCAACAGCGCCGCAAACTGCGCCGTGGTAATGGGGTGGTTAACCAAAAACGTGGTGGTCACGAAGCTCTCCTGTTGGTAGATCGGCTGTTACGCGCGCGGTTGCTCTCTTTGACATTCTCTTTGCTACATCTGTACTGCAATCAATCAGTGCGCGGCGGATCCAGACCGATGACGCGCAAGTGCGGGCAATTCCCTGCTGTTTATGTGAATTCCTGTTCGAACCCCAAGGGGCAAATGTGGCATAATGCGCCGTCCTGTGGCCCTTGGCGGGGCTGCGCTGGCGCACCTTGTCGCCCTCTTGTTCCCCGTCCGGCCTGGCGGCCTTCCATAACTGCCAGTCATCGCTGCCGCTGTTGGCACCGATGCCACCCATATTTGCGGCTTCTTGTCTTCCAATCTACAAGGCCGCCCATTGACCAAGACGGCTCCACAGAGCCTCTGCATAAGGGGTAAGTATGTCTTCCATTCGTCTGACCCAATACAGCCACGGCGCTGGCTGCGGCTGCAAAATTTCTCCCAAGGTACTCGACACCATTCTCAAGAGCCAGATCCCGGGCTTCAATGACCCGACCCTGATCGTTGGCAACAGCAGCAAGGATGACGCGGCCGTGGTCGATATCGGCAACGGTCAGGGCATTGTTTCCACCACCGACTTCTTCATGCCCATCGTCGACGATCCCTTTACCTTTGGCCGCATTGCCGCTACCAACGCCATCAGCGACATCTACGCCATGGGTGGCAAGCCCATCGTTGCCATCGCCATTCTCGGCTGGCCCATCAATACCCTGCCCGCCGAAGTGGCCCAGCAGGTGATCGACGGTGGCCGTCAGGTGTGCCATGAAGCAGGTATTTCACTGGCCGGTGGCCACAGCATCGACGCTCCCGAGCCCATCTTCGGCCTCGCGGTAACCGGTATCGTGCCTCTGGATGCCATCAAGCAGAACGACACCGCCAAGGTGGGTGACATCCTCTATCTGACCAAGCCGATCGGCATCGGCATCCTCACCACCGCCCAGAAGAAGAGCAAACTCAAGCCGGAACACGAGCAGCTCGCCCCCAATGCCATGTGCACCCTCAACAAGATTGGCCAGCGTTTTGCCGAGCTGCCGGGGGTTCACGCCATGACCGACGTCACCGGTTTTGGTCTGGCCGGTCACCTGCTGGAGATGTGCGAAGGCTCCAAAGTCAGCGCCCGCCTCGACTTCAAAGCGCTGCCGCTGCTGGACGAGGTGGACTACTACCTCTCCGAGGGCTGCGTACCGGGCGGCACCCTGCGTAACCATGACTCCTACGGCCACAAGCTGGATGCCATGGATGATCGCACCCGCAACATCATGTGCGATCCGCAAACCAGCGGTGGCCTGCTGGTCGCCGTGGGCAAGGAGAGCGAAGCCGAGCTGCTCGCCATCGCGCGGGAAGCGGGCCTGACGCTCTCGCCCATCGGCCAGATCAAGCCCCTTGAGGGCACCCGCTTTATCGAGATTGTTCAATGAGTGAGATAGCCCAATGAGTGAATTGCCGCTGGCCACCGACTACGCCCAGATTTTTTTAGGCGATGTGCCCTTGATTGATGTGCGCGCCCCCATCGAGTTCAAGGAGGGGGCCTTCCCCTGCTCGACCAGCCTGCCGCTGATGACCGACGATGAGCGCGCCCAGGTGGGGACCTGCTTCAAGAAGCAAGGGCAGGATGCCGCCATTGCGCTGGGTCACAAGCTGGTGGGGGGTGAGGTACGCGCCGAGCGAGTCGAAGGCTGGCTGGCGCAGTTGCGCCAGCAGCCTGATGCCCTGCTCTATTGCTTTCGCGGCGGCCTGCGCTCACAAACCGTTCAACAGTGGCTGGCTGAAGCGGGGGTCACTCGCCCCCGCGTCGCCGGTGGCTACAAGGAGCTGCGCCGCTTTTTGATCGACACTCAGGACAAGGCCTCTGCCGAGTGCCACTGGACAGTGTTGACCGGCATGACCGGCTCCGGCAAGACCCATATGCAGGACCATGTGGCTCAAGCGCTCGATCTGGAAGGGCATGCCCACCACAGAGGCTCGTCGTTTGGTCAGCTGCCCGGTGGCCAGCCCAGCAACATCAACTTTGAAAACAACATGGCCATCGAGCTGCTCAAGCGCCGCCATCAGGGCGAACATGCCTTTGTGGTGGAAGATGAGAGCCGGCTGATCGGTCGCTGCTGCCTGCCTATCTCCC
Source organism: Aeromonas sp. EERV15 (assembly GCF_900079845.1). Lineage (NCBI taxonomy): Bacteria > Pseudomonadati > Pseudomonadota > Gammaproteobacteria > Aeromonadales > Aeromonadaceae > Aeromonas > Aeromonas sp. EERV15. The sequence continues at coordinate 89,282 of NZ_FKKY02000018.1, forward strand.
TCCATGAGGCAATGAGTCAGGCACCGCTGGTGGTGGTGGATGTGCCACAGTGCGATCGCGCCGAGCAGATCCGCGAGGATTACGTGCACGATCTCTGGCTGCGCTATCAAGAGATGTATGGCCAGGAAGCGGGATGGCCGCTGTTTGCCGCCTATCTCACCGATGCGTTGGCTCGCCTCAAGCGCCGCCTCGGCGATCAGGCCCACCGCGAGCTGGATGCCCTGATGCAGACCGCCCTCGCCGAGCAGGCCAACAGCGGCTCTACCGAGCTGCATCTGGCCTGGATCACCCTGCTGCTGACCCGCTACTACGACCCCATGTATCTCTACCAGCTTGGCAACAAGCAGGAACGCATCGTGTTCCGGGGTGACAAGCAAGCCTGTCTCGACTACTTCGCCGAGCAACACGCCAACGTGCAACAGGGCTGACCCCGTCGCCTTTCCAACAAGAGGACCCCACATGTTGAAATTCGAGGTGATCCCGGTCACCCAGTTCGCCCAGAACTGCTCCCTCATCTGGTGTGACGAGACCCACCAGGCGGCGCTGATCGACCCGGGTGGCGAAGCGGACAAACTGCTGGCCGCCATCGCCAAGCGCGGGCTGACCCTGACCCACATCCTGCTGACCCACGGTCATCTGGATCACGTGGGTGCGGCGGCTGAGCTTAGGGAGAAAACCGGCGTCACCATCACCGGCCCCCACAAGGAAGATGCCTTCTGGCTCGACATGCTGCCCCAGCAGAGCCAGATGTTCGGCTTCGCCCATACCCCTGCCTTTAGCCCCGACCAGTGGCTGGTACAGGGTGACAAGGTACACGTTGGCCAGTGCGAGCTGGAGGTCTACTTCTGCCCCGGCCACACCCCGGGCCATATCGTGCTGCTCTCCCAGGCTGAAAAACTCGCCTGGGTTGGCGACGTGCTGTTTGCCGGTAGCATCGGCCGCACCGACTTCCCCCGTGGCGATCACGGGACGCTTATCAAGTCGATCACCGAGACCCTGCTGCCGCTGGGGGACGAGATCGTCTTTATCCCGGGCCACGGCCCCAGCTCCACTTTCGGCCACGAGAAGGCAAGCAACCCCTACCTGACCCAGCCTATTTGGTGATCAAAAAAGGCAGCGGTCACCAGCCGCTGCCTTTATTTTCCACTCCTTTTTCCTCAGCACTTCAATTCAGCATTGCACGCGTCTGCGGTAAAGGTGGCTAAGAGGTCATGTCACCGAGCAGTGGCTGCCAGTTGAAGTCGAAGGTACTGCTCCCCTCCTCGGCCAGCGCCAGCTCTTGCAGCACCTGAAGCGCCAGCTTGTTGCCCTTTTGCGCCGCCTGATAGAGCCACTGTTTCGCCTGAGGCAAATCGACTCTGCCGCTCGCCCCCATCAGATGAAGCACACCGACTTTCAGCATGGCAGGTACATCACCGTTGCGGGCGGCCTGCTCCATCCAGTGAAAGGCTTCTCGCAGATCCCGCTTTACCCCGACGCCGCGCAGATAGAGCTCTGCCAGCCGATATTGACCAACAGCATCCCCCGCCTGCGCCGACTGGCGATAGAGGCTGATGGCCCGCTGCATATCCTGCTCGCTCCCCTGCCCCACTTCATGGCTCCAGCCCATCAAGGCTTGCGCCCGGGGTTGCCCCTGCGCCGCCAATGGTGACCAGATCCGGGTCGCCTCCTCAAAGTGACCGGTGCGCCAGGCACGGTTGGCAGACGCCAGCTCCTGCTCGGTGGAGATCGGCATCAAGCGCCAGATAACCAGGCCAAGCAGACCGATAAACAGCCAACGGGAAGTGGTGGGTCTCATGATGATTTCCGTGATCCAGTTCTCATTTCGTCTATGTAAACGAAATGTAGCTCTGCGATCAAGCAACAGATCCCGGTGACATACCCTTTTTACGCCACACCGATAGTCAATCGTTGTCATTTCTCCGTCGCACTTGCAAAATAACTGTATGTATAACCAGTACAGGTGCGCACCATGGCAGGACGAGGCAGCCCCCACAATATCGATCACCGTTTTAGCGGCCCCCTTGTCGAGGTGGTCGATGATGGCTGGCCATCCGAGGAGTGGGAGTCAGCCTTCAATAACTTGGCGCCCCAGACCGAGGTGCGAGAGATCGATGCACGCAGCATCATCAGCTACAACAGCTCGCCGGATGTTCCCTTTGGTCGCTCCATCAACCCCTATCAGGGGTGCGAACATGGATGCATCTACTGCTATGCCAGACCCAGTCACGCCTATCTGGAACTCTCCCCCGGCCTCGATTTCGAGAGCAAACTGTTTGCCAAACGCAATGGGGCCGATCTGCTGCGCCGGGAGTTTGCCAAACCGGCCTATCAGCCACAGACCATCGTCATTGGCGCCAATACCGATCCCTACCAACCCATCGAACAGCGCTATCGCCTCACTCGCCAGCTATTGGAGGTAATGCTGGCCCACCGCCATCCGGTCGGGCTCATTACCAAGAGCGCGATGATCTTGCGCGACCTCGATCTGTTGAGCGAGCTGGCCAGCGAGAGACTGTGTCAGGTGATGGTGTCGGTGACGACCTTGAACGAAACCCTGCGGCGACAGCTGGAACCCCGCGCCAGCACGGGCGCAGGCCGCTTGAAAGTGATCGAGAAGCTCGCCAGCGCTGGCGTGCAGGTGGGGGTGCTGGCCGCCCCCATGATCCCGCGGCTCAATGAACCTGAGCTGGAACAGATCATCAAATCGGCGGCCGAGGCAGGCGCCAGTTGCGCCGATTACATCCTGCTGCGCCTGCCCCACGAGCTGGCGCCGCTATTTGGTGACTGGCTCGATACCCACTATCCCGGTCAGAAGGAGGCAATTCTGAATCAGCTGCGAGCCAGCCGCGGTGGCGGGCTCAACAGTGTGGCCTTTGGTTCGCGGATGCGTGGTGAGGGGCAGTTTGCCGATCTGCTGGCCCAGCGCTTTCGCCTTATCAGCAAGCGCCTTGGCCTTGGCAAACGCCATATTCAGCTAAGGCAGGATGGCTTTATCCGCCCCGGGGAGCAGCTGTCGCTCTTCTAACCCCGCCTGTTTGAGGCAAGCGGTATCCCTTGCCTGTCAACAACCTTGCCATATCGCGCAATAGCACTCGGGAAATCCGCGTTTCCCGAGTAGACAGGCATTCGCGAGACGATGGTGTTTCCTGAGAACAGCAACGTCAGCGCTTAACCCACTCGCTCCTCCCGCCCCTGTTGCACCATTTCAACCGGCAGCCGCGAGGGTTCATGGGCCACTTGGTGCTCATCTTCCCCATACTGCGGAACCTCTGACTCGCCCCAGACCCGGCTCCACCAAATTTCCCACGTGATCCAACTGGTCATATGCAGCTCCTGACGGTGAAGGTGATGGCAACAGCGCACCACTCGCTCGGCAGGATAGCGGCTGGGGATGACAGGGAAATGACAAAGAATCACTGGTGAAGCGGCAACTGACCGTGGTGGGGAAAAGCAGCAACAGCTCACACATTCGGCGAAATCATCCTGAAAGCGGTCACAAATCCGCAGGTTGTGGATTGCAGCATGCCCTGTTCCCGCCAAAGCTGGCTTGCCCATTCAGGCATCTATAAAAACAGGGACACAATAATGAAACACACAGCGGGAATATGGGCGATCGCAGGCATGCTGATCGCTCCCTTGGCGCACGCCGACGTCATACTGCACGCCTTCAACTGGCAGTACAGTGAAGTGACGGCCAAAGCCGACCTTATCAAGTCGGCCGGTTACAAACAGGTGCTGATCTCACCGCCACTGAAATCCTCGGGCAACGAGTGGTGGGCCCGTTACCAGCCGCAGGATCTGCGCCTTATCGACACCCCTCTTGGCAACAAGCAGGATCTCGAGCAGCTGATCGCCGCCATGAAGACGCGGGGCATCGCTGTCTATGCCGACGTGGTGCTCAACCACATGGCCAACGAAAGCTGGAAGCGCCAGGACCTCAACTACCCCGGCAACGAATTGCTCGGCCAATACGCCGCCAACCCGGCCTATTTCGAGCGCCAGAAGCTGTTCGGCGATCTGGGGCAAAACCTGCTGGCCTCCGCCGATTTTCATCCCGAAGGGTGCATCAGCGACTGGAGCGATCCGGGCCATGTCCAGTACTGGCGACTCTGTGGCGGTGCCGGTGACAAGGGACTGCCGGATCTTGATCCAAACAACTGGGTGGTGAGCCAGCAGCAGGCCTATCTCAAGGCGCTCAAAGGGATGGGGATCACGGGCTTTCGGGTCGATGCGGTCAAACACATGAGCGATTACCAGATCAATGCCGTGTTTACCCCCGAGATCAAACAGGGGATGCATGTCTTCGGCGAGGTGATCACCACTGGCGGCGCTGGCAGCACCGATTACGAGCGCTTCCTCAAGCCCTATCTCGACAGCAGCGGTCAGGGTGCCTATGACTTTCCGCTGTTTGCCTCCCTGCGCGGGGCGCTGGGCTATGGCGGCAGCATGAACCTGCTGGCAGATCCGGGGGCCTATGGTCAGGCGCTGCCGGGCAGCCGCGCCGTCACCTTCGCCGTGACCCATGACATCCCCACCAACGATGGTTTCCGCTATCAGATCCTCAGTCAAACTGACGAGAAGCTGGCCTATGCCTACCTGCTTGGCCGCGATGGCGGCTCACCGCTGGTCTATTCCGATCACGGCGAAACCCAGGCCAAGGATGGACTGCGCTGGCAGGATTACTACCAGCGCGCCGATCTCAAGGGGATGATCCGCTTCCACAATGCAGTGCAGGGTCAACCGATGCAGCTGGTCGGCAGTGGCGACTGCTTCGTGCTGTTCAAACGGGGCAAGCAGGGGCTGGTCGGCATCAACAAGTGCGACTATGAGCAGGAGTACTGGCTCGATACCGCCAAGTTCGAGATGAACTGGTATCGCAACTACCGGGACGTGCTCGACCAAGGCGCCGTGGTCAAGGTGCAGAGCCAGTGGGTACGGGTCGCCATTCCCGCCCGCAGCGCCAGAATGTGGCTGCAGGAGTGATCAGGCCAGCACCCTGCCGTGCTATCAGCTGACCGCCATAAAAAGCAGACCAATAAAAAGAGCGACCACCAGGGTCGCTCTTTTCGCTCAGGTCGTTTGACCAGGAAATCAGGGGTGATTACTCGTCCCCAGCTTCCTCAGCATCGGCAGAGCCGACTTCTGGCGCGATATCAGTGCCTTCAGACACCTCACCGTCAACCGCCACCACGTCGTTCTCGTCCTCATCGCTCTCGGCGATGCGCTGCAGGCCCACCACGGTCTCATCTTCACCGGTACGGATCAGACGGACACCGCCGGTGTTACGGCCGATGATGCTCACCTCGGCAACACGGGTACGCACCAGGGTGCCGCCGTTGGTGATCAGCATGATCTGGTCGGTATCGTCGACCTGGATCGCATCGATCACCTTGCCATTACGCTCGTCCACCTTGATGGAGCGAACGCCCTGGGTACCACGGCTCTTGGTCGGGTACTCGGTCAGCGCGGTACGCTTGCCGTAACCGTTCTCGGTGGCGGTGAGGATGGCACCCTCGCCACGGGGGACGATCAGGGAAACCACCTTGTCACCGTTGAGCAGGCGGATACCACGAACACCACCGGCAGTGCGACCCATCGGACGTACGCCCTTGAAGGTGCCCTTGCTTTCGGTGTTGTCGTTGCCTTCGCCGGCATCGTCGTCGTTGCCAGTGTCAATGGCGCTATCATCATCGGCTTCAACATCATCGCTGACATCCGCATCGGCGGCATCTGCGCGACCACTGCCTTCCGCAAAACGAACCACCTTGCCCGCATCGGAGAACAACATGATCTCGTTGCTGCCATCGGTGATATCGACCCCAATCAGCTCATCGCCCTCTTTGAGGTTGATGGCACGGATCCCGGAGGAGAGCGGACGGCTGAACGCAGACAGGCTGGTCTTCTTCACGGTACCGTCAGCAGTGGCGAAGAACACATACTTGTCGTCAGCATACTCTTTGACCGGCAGAATGGCGGTGATGCGCTCACCCTCTTCCAGCGGCAGCAAGTTGATGATCGGACGGCCACGGGCGCCACGGGACGCTTCCGGCAGCTGATACACCTCAAGCCAATAGACCTTGCCACGGGTGGAGAAACACAAAATGGTGTCGTGGGTGTTGGCCACCAGCAGACGCTCCACAAAGTCCTCTTCCTTGATCCGGGTGGCCGACTTGCCACGACCACCGCGGCGCTGGGCCTCGTAGTCGGTGATCGGCTGATACTTCACATAACCCTGGTGAGACAGGGTCACCACCACGTCTTCCGGGGTGATCAGATCCTTGGTATTGAGCTCGATGCTAGAGAAGTTGATCTCTGTGCGACGCTCGTCGCCATACTGCTCGCGCACCGCCAGCAGTTCATCGCGGATCACTTCCATCAGCCGTTCCGGGCTTGCCAGAATGAACAGCAGCTCGGCGATCAGATCCAGCAGAGATTGATACTCTTCCAGGATCTTGCCGTGCTCGAGACCGGTCAACTTGTGCAGACGCAGGTCAAGGATGGCCTGAGCTTGCTGTTCGGTCAGGAAGTAACTTCCTTCGCGAATGCCGAACTCTGGCTCCAGCCACTCCGGACGGGCCGCGTCGTCGCCCGCTTTTTCCAGCATGGCGGCTACGTTGCCAAGATCCCATCCCCGAGCTACAAGCTTGGCTTTGGCGTCGGCAGCGGTGTCGGAGTGACGGATCAGCTCGATGATCGGATCAATGTTGGCCAGTGCGACCGCCAGACCTTCCAGGATGTGCGCCCGATCCCGCGCTTTGCGCAGTTCGAACACGGTCCGGCGAGTCACCACTTCACGGCGGTGCAGCAGGAACGCATCCAGAATGTCTTTAAGGTTCATCAACTTGGGCTGATTGTTATCAAGCGCCACCATGTTGATACCAAAGGTGGTCTGCAACTGGGTGTGCTTGTAGAGATTGTTCAGCACAATCTCGCCAGACTCGCCGCGTTTGATCTCGATAACGATGCGCATGCCGTCCTTGTCGGACTCATCACGCAGGGCACTGATGCCCTCAACCTTCTTCTCTTTGACCAGCTCGGCGATCTTCTCGATCAACCGCGCTTTGTTCACCTGATAAGGCAGCTCGTGAACGATGATGGTCTCGCGATGGGTCTTGTCGTCCACCTCCACTTCGGCCTTGGCCCGCACATAGACAGAGCCACGACCGGTACGGTAGGCCTGCACTATGCCGGCACGACCGTTGATGATAGCGCCGGTGGGGAAATCAGGCCCGGTGATGTAGGTCATCAACTCATCGATGGTGAGATTGCCATTCTCAATCAGCGCCAGACAGCCATTGACTATCTCGGTGAGGTTGTGAGGCGGAATGTTGGTCGCCATGCCCACCGCAATACCGGAGGAGCCGTTGACCAGCAAGTTGGGCACCTTGGTCGGCATGACCGCCGGGATCATCTCGGTGCCGTCATAGTTCGGCACCCAATCCACGGTCTCTTTGTCCAGATCAGCCAGCAACTCGTGGGAGATGCGAGCCATCCGCACTTCGGTATAACGCATCGCCGCGGCGCTATCGCCGTCGACGGAACCGAAGTTGCCCTGACCATCGACCAGCATGTAACGCATGGAGAAATCCTGCGCCATCCGGACAATGGTGTCATACACAGCGCTATCGCCGTGCGGGTGATATTTACCAATTACGTCACCGACCACACGGGCCGATTTTTTATAGGGCTTGTTCCAGTCGTTCCCCAACTCGTTCATAGCAAACAGAACGCGGCGGTGAACCGGTTTCAAGCCATCACGCACATCCGGCAGAGCTCGTCCTACGATCACGCTCATGGCGTAATCAAGATAGGAACTCTTGAGCTCTTCTTCGATGTTGATCGGCGTGATCTCTCTGGCCAGATCGCTCATAGAAAGCCTTATCCCTAATTAGTTGTTCTTTGGCTTAAACAGCGCGACATGGTAACACAGCGAGCAAAATATCTTAAGCCACAAATCCGGGCAGAAACTCGGGCTGGTTTGACCAAGTCCGTTGGTTATAATGCCCGCCAGGACAATAGATTGCGCCCACGTTTTGCGACCTGCGCGCCCTGCCACAGGATCAATGAAAAATGAACAGTGATGCCAATGTCGATCTGACAGAAATCGCCAAATTTGAAGCCATCGCCTCCCGCTGGTGGGACATGGAAGGGGAATTCAAACCCCTGCATCAACTCAATCCGGTGCGCCTTGACTGGATCACTGACAAAAGTGGCGGCCTGTTTGGCAAGCGCATCCTCGACATCGGGTGTGGTGGCGGCATTCTTTCCGAGAGCATGGCCCGTCGTGGCGCCAAGGTGACTGGCATCGACATGGGCAAGGAGCCGCTCGGGGTGGCCCGCCTGCACGCCCTGGAACAGGGGGTCGAGCTCGAGTATCAGCAGATGACCGCCGAACAGCATGCCAGTGAGTTGCCAGGTCAATATGACGTGGTGACCTGCATGGAGATGTTGGAACATGTGCCGGACCCGGCCTCCGTACTACGCGCCATCGCTACTCTGGTACGTCCCGGTGGCCGGGTGTTTGTTTCGACCATCAACCGCAACCCGAAAGCCTATCTGATGATGATCATCGGGGCCGAATACCTGATGAAGATGGTGCCCAAGGGGACTCACGATCACAAAAAATTCATCACACCTGCCGAACTCTGTCGCATGGGAGAAGCGGCGGGGCTGTTGGTGCGGGATATGAGCGGTGTTCACTTCGCCCCCCTCAGCAACCAGTTCAAGCTCGGCAAGAACGTCGACGTCAACTATATGGTGGAGTTTGTCCGCCCGGAGCACGGTTGATGAGCGCCCCTCACCCCATGCCCCTTCGCTGCGTGCTGTTTGATCTCGACGGCACCCTGCTCGACACGGCCCCCGATCTGGGGGCTGCGGTCAATCATGTACTGGTAAGCGAAGGCTTTGCTCCGCTCTCTGACGCCATCATCCGCCAGACCACCTCCAATGGAGCGCTCGGGCTGCTCAAAGCCGGTCTTGGCAACGAGCTGCTCGAAGAGCTGGGCAGCCAACGGCTTCGCACCGCCCTGCTCGATTACTACGCCGCCAACCTCTGCGTCGGCACCCGCCCCTACGAGGGAATGGTGGATCTCATCGAGTGGCTCGATGAAAAACAGCTGCCCTGGGGCATAGTCACCAACAAGCCGGGCTTTCTCACCGAGCCGCTGCTGGCCGCCCTGCCGGAACTTGCCAGCTGCGGAGTGACGGTCAGTGCCGATACCCTGCCGGTGCGCAAGCCCGATCCCGCCCCCATGTACTTTGCCTGCGACAAGCTGGGAATTGAGGCGGCACACTGCCTCTATGTGGGGGATCATGTGCGGGACATCGAGGCGGGCCGCAATGCTGGCATGCGCACCGCCGTGGCCGGTTGGGGTTATCTCGGTGATGACGAGGATCCCGCCGAGTGGGGGGCGGATCTGCAATTCGACACCGTGCAGGCCCTGCACCACTGGCTGCGCTATGAGTTGACGACCAGAGCCTGATGAGCCGGCCAAGGGTGGTTATGTCGCCAACCACCCTTTTTACTCACGGTGCGATGGGCTGTCATCTGGTCACGCCATCATCTTGTCACGTTATCATCTGGTCACGACATGGTCGCTGTGAGTGTATTGATGGATGGCGCATACAGCTTTATCGATGATGGGTACTCATACGAGGAATTTTCGAATGTTGCATAGCCATCATAAATATTGCAGATACAGTACACATCTTGTGGCCGACTTCGCTACGTCAATGCCACAACTGGACAGCTTTTGACCCTTGTTGCACAAGGGATAATCAGCACAGGTTTGCTAGTAAAAAGACCCTCTTTTCGCAAGCAAAAAAACTTATTTAAATTTTCCATCTTCGCTCGGGAGACTTGCATTTAGCGGAGCGGACGAATGAAAACCCGCTCACTGTGAGCGGTCACTAACACAGAGCTCAAGACTCACAATTTATCCACAGCAAGCAGGTTATCCACACATTGCAATGAGCGGCCGACCTCACTATCTTGTAGCTCGAAATCAAAATAACACTACATCTTGTGATTCATCGCACAATCTCTACCCAACTCCCGCACACTGCCGGGGCGTGGGAAGCGGCATTGTGCGATGGTTTTTCGGGAATCAACTGAAGGTCATCAGCCAATGAATTTGTTTGTGACGAAGCGTAACGGACACAAAGAACCCATCGATCTGGATAAAATTCACCGCGTGCTGGACTGGGCCGCCGAAGGGCTCGACAACGTGTCGGTCTCTCAGGTAGAGCTCAAATCCCACATCCAGTTCTATGACGGTATCCGTACCGCCGACATTCACGAAACCATCATCAAGGCGACGGCAGACCTCATCTCCGAGCAGACCCCGGACTACCAGTACATGGCTGCCCGTCTGGCCATCTTCCACCTGCGCAAGAAGGCCTATGGCCAGTTCGAACCGCCCCACCTCTACCAGCACGTCGCCCGTCTGGTGGACATGGGCAAATATGACAAGCACCTGCTGGAAGACTACAGCCAGGCCGAGTTCGATGAGTTGAACACCCATCTGGATCACTGGCGCGATATGGACTTCTCCTACGCGGCGGTCAAGCAGCTGGAAGGCAAGTATCTGGTGCAGAACCGCGTCACCGGCGAGATCTACGAGAGCCCGCAATTCCTCTACATCCTGGTAGCGGCCTGCCTCTTCTCCAAGTATCCGAAAGATACCCGTCTGGACTACATCAAGCGCTTCTATGATGCGGTCTCGACCTTCAAGATCTCCCTGCCGACCCCGATCATGAGCGGCGTGCGAACTCCAACCCGTCAGTTCAGCTCCTGCGTGCTGATCGAGTGTGATGACAGCCTGGACTCCATCAACGCCACCGCCAGCTCCATCGTGCGTTATGTTTCCCAGCGCGCCGGTATCGGCATCAACGCCGGTCGCATCCGTGGTCTGGGTAGCCCCATTCGTGGTGGCGAAGCCTTCCACACCGGTTGCATCCCCTTCTACAAATACTTCCAGACTGCGGTCAAATGCTGCTCCCAGGGCGGCGTGCGCGGCGGTGCGGCCACCCTGTTCTATCCGCTGTGGCACACCGAAGTAGAGAGCCTGCTGGTGCTGAAGAACAACCGCGGCGTGGAAGAGAACCGGGTCCGTCACATGGACTACGGGGTACAGATCAACAAGCTGATGTACCAGCGCCTGATCAAGGGCGGTGACATCACATTGTTCTCCCCGTCCGATGCGCCGGGCCTGTACGATGCCTTCTTCGCGGACCAAGACAAGTTTGAAGCGCTCTACGTCAAGTACGAGCAGGATCCGGCCATTCGCAAGAAGACCCTGAAAGCGGTGGATCTGTTCTCCCTGATGATGCAGGAGCGCGCCGGTACCGGTCGCATCTACATCCAGAACGTGGACCACTGCAACACCCACAGCCCGTTTGATCCGAGCGTGGCGCCAGTGCGTCAGTCCAACCTCTGCCTCGAGATTGCGCTGCCGACCAAGCCGCTCAACAACATCGACGACGAGAGCGGCGAGATTGCCCTGTGCACCCTCTCCGCCTTCAACCTGGGTACCATCGAGAAGCTGGAAGATCTGGAAGAGATGGCCGAGTTGGCGGTCCGGGCCCTTGATGCCCTGCTCGATTATCAGGACTATCCGATTGCCGCCGCCAAAAAGGGCAGCATGGGTCGCCGCACCCTGGGTATTGGCGTCATCAACTACGCCTACTATCTGGCCAAAAACGGTGCCCGTTACTCTGACGGTTCCGGTCTGGCCCTGACCCACCGCACCTTCGAAGCCATTCAGTACTACCTGCTGAAAGCCTCCGTGCAGCTGGCCCGCGAGTTCGGCCCCTGCCCGCTGTTTGGCGAGACCACCTACGCCCAGGGCATTTTGCCCATCGATACCTATAAAAAGGATCTGGATGTGCTGTGCAACGAGCCACTGCATCTGGATTGGGAATCTCTGCGTGAAGAGATTAAAACCGTGGGTCTGCGTAACTCCACCCTGACCGCCCTGATGCCGAGCGAGACCTCCAGCCAGATCTCCAACGCAACCAACGGCATCGAGCCGCCGCGCGGCCTGGTCTCGGTCAAGGCATCCAAAGACGGTATTCTCAAGCAGGTGGTGCCCGAGTATGATCGCCTGAAAGATCAGTACGAATTGCTCTGGAAGCAACCGAGCGTCGACGGCTATCTGCAGCTGGTCGGTATCATGCAGAAGTTTGTGGATCAGGCGATCTCCGCCAACACCAACTACGACCCGGCCCGTTTCGAAGGCAACAAGGTACCGATGAAGCAGTTGCTCAAAGATCTGCTGACCGCCTACAAATACGGCCTCAAGACCCTGTACTATCACAACACCCGTGATGGTGCGGATGATGCACAAGCCGACATACAAGATGACGGTTGCGCTGGCGGGGCTTGCAAAATCTAAGTCACGGCAAGATCTGATTAACCGGGCGGGAGCATGAAGCTCCCGCTCTCCCGTTTCATCACTTCAATAGATTCTGGTAATCATGGCCTATTCAACTTTCTGCCAAACCCAAAACGACCAGCTCAAAGAGCCGATGTTTTTTGGCCAATCGGTCAATGTGGCCCGTTATGATCAACAAAAACATGAAATCTTTGAACGGCTGATCGAAAAGCAGCTCTCCTTCTTCTGGCGTCCGGAAGAGGTCGATGTCTCCCACGACCGTATCGACTATCAGGCGTTGCCGCCCCACGAGCAGCACATTTTCATCTCCAACCTGAAATACCAGACCCTGCTGGATTCAATTCAGGGCCGCAGCCCGAACGTGGCACTGCTGCCGCTGGTCTCCATCCCCGAGCTGGAAACCTGGATTGAAACCTGGGCCTTCTCGGAGACCATTCACTCTCGCTCCTACACCCACATCATCCGCAATATCGTCAATAACCCGGGTCAGGTGTTTGACGATATCGTGACCAACGAGCAGATCTTGAAGCGCGCTGGCTCTATCAGCTGCTACTACGACGATCTGATCGAGTCGACCGCCCTCTATAACCTGCACGGTGCCGGCACCCACACAGTCGCAGGCCGCGAAGTGACCATTACTCTGCGTGAGCTCAAGAAGAAGCTCTACCTGTGCCTGATGAGCGTCAACGCACTGGAGGCGATCCGCTTCTACGTCAGCTTCGCCTGCTCCTTTGCCTTCGCCGAGCGCGAGCTGATGGAGGGCAACGCCAAGATCATCAAGATGATCGCGCGTGATGAAGCCCTGCACCTCACCGGCACCCAGCACATGCTGAACCTGATGCGCACCGGTCAGGATGACCCCGAGATGGCCGAGATTGCGGCTGAATGTGAGCAAGCTTGCTTCGAGATCTTCAAGGAAGCGGCGATCCAGGAGAAAGAGTGGGCCGAGTACCTGTTCCAGGACGGCTCCATGATCGGTCTGAACAAAGACATTCTCTGCCAGTACGTGGAGTACATCACCAACTTGCGCATGGCCGCCGTCAGCCTGCAACCGGCCTTTGCCGGGGCCAAGCAAAACCCGATCCCCTGGATCAACACCTGGTTGTCATCCGACAACGTCCAGGTCGCGCCGCAGGAAGTGGAAGTCAGCTCCTATCTAGTGGGCCAGATTGACAGCGAAATGCATGCCGACGATTTGGGTGACTTCGAGCTGTGAGTCAGCTACCTGATATGCTGGTCGGCCAGATTGACAGCGAAATGCATGCCGATGATCTCGGTGACTTCGAGCTGTGAGTGACGCCACCAACATGCTGACCCCGGCCCTGCACGGGGCGGCTGAACAGCACGCACTACCGATGCCGCGGGTACATACCCGGGATGGGGTGCTGCACGCCCATCCCGGCGAGAGCGTGTTGGAAACACTGGAACGACACGGCCATCATGTGGAGTTCCAGTGCCGCAGCGGCTATTGCGGCGCCTGCCGCACGCCGCTGATTGCCGGCAAGGTGCACTATCCGGCGGTGCCGCTCGCCTTTGTCTCTCAAGGCGAATGCCTGCCCTGCTGCTGCAAGCCGGTGGGGGCAATCAGGCTGGATATCCAGAAAGGCTGACGCCACCACAAGCGGGCAACTCGCGCACAGTAAAAAGCCGCCGGAGCAATCCGGCGGCTTTTTTGTCTCTTCATCTACTTGAGAGCGCCCTGTGCAGACGCCCGAACCTTCAGAGGGTTACAACCAGGGTGCAGCGGTCGGCCCGTGGTGCAGGCCCAGCTTCCAGACCCGGCCAAAGTGTTTGTAGTGACCTGCGGCCACGCCAGCGTCCTCCCCCATGCCGTGATAGAGGTCAAGATGACCTTTCTTCACCGCACCGCCCACATCCAGCGCAATCAGCAGCCGCAGCTGGTGCTTGCCGGTCCAGTTGCCCTCTTTGTCGAGCAAAGGCACTTCGGCCAGGATCGGGGTGCCCATCGGCAGCAGGGTCTTGTCGGCAGCGACCGCGGCCAACGGCAGCAAGGGGATGCCTGCGGCGCCGACCACGTCATTGGTCGGGCGACGCTCGAAGAAGACATAGGAAGGGTTCTGCTCCACCAGCTCCATGACACTCTCTTCCGGCTGGCGATTGGCCCACTCTTTAATGGCCTTCATCGACATCTGCTCTTTGGCCACCTCGCCCCGGTCGATCAGCACCCGGCCGATGCTCACATAGCCGTGGCCATTCTTGCCGCTGTAACCCAGATATTGCAGCCGATCGTCATCCCCGTAGTGAACAAAGCCGGAGCCCTGCACATCCATCAGGAAGTTATCGATCAGGGACTTGCTGTAACCGAGCTCCAGCCCCCGGTTAGCCAGCGCCCCCTGATGGATCTCGGCCCGGCTCGGGCAGCGACCGCCACATTTAGGCATGGCATAAAGCGGGTACTTGTACTCGGGATCGGGGCGGTGACGCACCTCCAGCACCGGCGAGTAGTAGCCGGTAAAGAGCACGTTGCCCATCCGGTCAGAGCCCCCATATTGCGCCAGACTGACGCCGTAGCGAGTGAGCTGCGCCGGATCGCCGCCATTGGCCACCCAGCGGGAAAGCTGACCATAGAGCTCGCCATAGCGGCTTGCCATCCGACTGGAGCGGGCCATCACCACCTGACTTTGCCGGGCGAAACTTTGGTAATTCCGGCTGGCCTGACTGTTAACCCGCTCCACCCTCACCAGATCCTCTGGCAGGGTCCCGTCCAGATACTGCTTGCCCAGATTGACCGGCACCTCGCAGTTAAGAAAACATCTGTTGTCGGTCTGTTTTTTGGGCACATCTGCTTTATCAGAGTTGCCCGCACAACCGGCCAGTCCCAGCACTGCGGCGGTCAGCCAGTACGCGTGTTTGTTCATATGTCCTCATATAACGCCAAGAGCCATGCTCGGCGGGGAAGATGCCAAATTTGCAGGGGGAAAGCAAACGACATCAATCACTTGAAGCAGGATTTCTCCAAAGGGGATCTGCTGGGTTATAACAAGGTGACAGGATGTGCGAGGTGATGGATGGAACAGCTCGAAATATTCCCGCTGCAGAGCCCCTGCATCGGGGTCTGCGAAGTGAATAACAAGGGCTACTGCAAGGGGTGTCTGCGCAATCGCGACGAGCGTTTCAACTGGCTCACCATGACCCCGACCCAGCAGCAGGACGTGATGCGTCTGTGCCGCAACCGCAAGGCGCGGGTCGACGCCGCCCGCCGCAAGGCACAGGAAGGAGCAGACGCGGAACAACAGGATCAACCGGGATGGGATTTTTAAGCTGCGCTTACCAGCCCTGCAACCTCTCGCCAATGGCCTACCCACACTAAAAACGTCCCTACCCCACAACAAAAAAGCGGCCCGAAGGCCGCTTGGTCATTGATTCATGTCACTGCGCTTCACCACTCAGGCGGTCGCCAGCTTGGCCTGCTCTTCGCTGCGCTTGAGCATGGCGTAGGAGACGCCGGTCAATAGCGAACCTGCCGCAATCGCCACGATATACATCAGCACATTGCTGATGGCGTGGGGAATGAACAGTACGAACAGACCGCCGTGGGGGGCCATCAGCTCGCAGCCGAACAGCATGGAGAGCGCACCGGTCAGGGCGCCACCAACCATACAGGCCGGGATGACCCGCATCGGATCCTTGGCGGCAAACGGAATGGCCCCCTCGGAGATAAAGCAGAGACCCAGTACGAAGGAGGCTTTACCCGCTTCCTGCTCGGTCTTGATGAACTTGGTGCGCGCCAGGAAGGTGGCGATGCCCATTCCCAGTGCCGGTACCATACCGGCCGCCATCACCGCTGCCATCGGGGCGTAGGTTTTGGATGCCAGCAGACCCACCCCGAAGGCATAGGCAGCTTTGTTGACCGGGCCACCCATGTCGAAGCACATCATGGCGCCGATGATGACACCCAGCAGCACCGCATTGGTAGAGCCCATGTTGTTGAGGAAGGTGGTCATGGCACTCATGATGCCAGCCACCGGGCCACCCACCACGTAGATCATCACCAAACCGGTAAACAGGCTGGCCACCAACGGAATGATCAGGATCGGCTTGAGCGCTTCCAGGGTGGTCGGCAGGCGCACCTTGTCACTCAGGTACTTGGCGCTGTAACCGGCCAGAAAACCAGCCACGATGCCGCCGAGGAAACCGGCACCCAGCGAGCTTGCCAGCATACCGCCGATCATGCCGGGGGCGAGGCCCGGGCGATCAGCGATGGAGTAGGCAATGTAACCGGCCAGCACCGGGATCATCAGGGCAAAGGCCGACGCGCCGCCGATCTGCATCAGGGCGGCAGCTAAGGTGCCTTCCACCTTGAACGCTTCAATACCGAATACGAACGAGAGCGCAATGATCAGACCACCCGCCACCACCATCGGCAGCATAAAGGAGACGCCGGTCAGCAGATGCTTGTAGGGGCCTGCTTTTTCCTCTTTCTTGGGCTGGCTGGCACCGCTGTGGCGATAGAGTGTCGCCTCGTTCCACGCCTTGTCGAGCTCGGCACGGGTTTTCTTCAGCGCAGCACCTGTGCTGGTGCGATAGACCTGCTTACCGTCAAAGCGCGCCATGTCCACTTCGATATCAGTGGCAAGGAACACCAGATCGGCGGCGGCAATCTCCTCGGCAGTCAGGGCATTCTGGGCACCGACCGAGCCTTGGGTCTCGACGCGGATCTGGTAACCCAGCTGCTTGGCCATGGTCTCCAGCGCTTCTGCTGACATAAAGGTGTGGGCCACGCCGGTTGGGCAGGCGGTCACTGCCACGATGCGCTTGCCAGCGGCGGCCGGTTTGGCGGCAGCATTGGCAACGGCGGGGGCGGCTTGATGGCGATAGACGCTGGCACCGCTGGTTGCGGCTTCCAGCAAGGCAGCCGGATCTTGCAGGGCCAGATCCATGCTCCCCTGATAGACCCGCTTGCCATCATAGGCGGCGAGATCAACCGGGGCACTGGCGACAACTAGCACCAGGTCGGCGGCGGCAATCTGCTCCTTGTTCGGCACCTGGCGGGGTTGCACGCTGGAGCCGACGTCGAGGGTGAGCTCCCAGCCAGCCAGTTTGGCCTGCTGTTCTATCCGTTTTGCAGCGAGAAAGCTGGTGGCAATGCCCGCCGGGCAAGCCGTAACCAAAATTGCTTTCATTGGGCATCTCCTGAGTTGTCCATTGAGGGGGTATTGCATTGAACCGGTGCCAGCTCTGCCAGACGCTGTACGCGCACCTGCTCAAGTAAGGGGTTGAGCACAGCAATATCGCTAAAGCCGACCGCCACCTGACTGACCGCCAGTGCCGAGACGGCGGTGGCCAGACGCAGGGTCTGCTCCGGCCCCCAGCCAAGGCTCAGACCGTGGGCGAGACCGGCGACCAGCGAGTCGCCAGCACCGACCGTGCTGACCACCTGCATCCGCGGCGGAATGGCTTGCCAGACGGCATCCGGGGCAAACCAGATCAGGCCATCGGCGCCGTTGGAGATCACCACGTTGGGGATCCCGCTGGCCTGCAGCGCGCGGGCACATTCGGCCTGCTCGCTCAGGGTCTTGATGGGGCGGCCAGCCCATTGCTCAAGCTCTTCCAAATTGGGTTTGACCAGAGTCGGCGCCGCCTTGATCCCTTCGCTTAAGGCCGCGCCGCTGCAATCGAAGATCACCTGCTTGCCTTTGGCCTTGAGCAGGCGGATCAGATGGGCGCAGTAATCGGGGGCCACCCCTTTGGGCAGACTGCCCGCCAGCACGAACCACTCGGCTTGCGGTGCCAATTCGTCAATCGCCTGCTCCAGCGCGCTCACTTCCCCTTGGTGGATGGTGAGCCCCGGCAGGTTGAGATCGGTGACCCGACCGGATTGTTCGGAGATCTTGACGTTGATGCGGGTGCTGCCCGCCACGCGCACAAAGTGATCATCCAGCGCCCGCTCCGTAAACAGGGAGACAAAGCTCTGCGCATTGTCAGCACCAAGCCAGCCGGTGACGCCCACCTCGCGGCCCAGATCTTTGAGCACCATGGCGACGTTGATCCCCTTGCCCGCGGCGCGCAGGTTGGCCTCGCTCACCAGATTGACCTCGCCAAGGCTCATCGCCTCGAGACGGGTGGTGAGATCAAGGGCCGGGTTGAGGGTAATGGTGACAATCTTCATCAATGAGCACCCTCGCCCAGACCGGCGGCGATCGCCTCACCGATCCCCTTGAGGGCCGCTTCGGCATCCGCCCCTTCGGC
The DNA here is from genome assembly GCF_900079845.1 of Aeromonas sp. EERV15. NCBI lineage: Bacteria > Pseudomonadati > Pseudomonadota > Gammaproteobacteria > Aeromonadales > Aeromonadaceae > Aeromonas > Aeromonas sp. EERV15. Next base: position 107,890 of record NZ_FKKY02000018.1, read on the forward strand.
GCGAAACGCCAGACGGTGCCCGCATTTGACCCCAAGGCCGATCACCTTCATCAGGCTCTTGGCGGAGACCGCCTCGCCGCTGCCATCCAGATTGGCGACCCGAATGTCGGATGCAAACTCTTTGGCCACCTTGACCAGCATGGCGCCCGGACGAGCATGCAGGCCGTGGGGGTTGATGATGGTGAAGGTTTCACTAAGACCGCTCGCGGGGCCCGCTTGCAGCATGGCCAGACCCTCGCTGCCCGCCAGTGTGGCAAGCTGATCGGCGGCAGCCAGTTTGGCCAGATTCTCAAGTTGCGGCAGATGACCCGCATCGGCAGCGCACAGCAGCAGCATGGCGCTGACCGGCAGTTCACCTGTGGTGAGTGCGTTGCTCGGGGTCGCCAGTACCCAACCGGTCTGAGCGGATGCTGTTTGCTGAACATTGGCCCGTGCCAGCCAGACTCCCTCGCCCAGATAGGCGGGATCGCTTGCCAACAGGGCGCTCACCATGGCGGCATCGCCCCAACCCGCAGACTTGGCGCGCGCAGCCGCACCCAGCAGCAGCTGGTCACGATCATCGGCCGGGAAGTCAGCCAGGGTCAGGTATTGCACCTCTTTCGCCGCAGTGGCACCGGTCAGGATGTTGATGATGGTGTCGGCGTCGGTGGCCTCTCTCAATTGCGCGGCCGCCTGCTCGTCACCCAGTACATGGGTGAGCTGGCGCAAAATGCCCAGATGCTCGTCAGACTTGGCGGCAATCCCGATGGCGACATAGGCGATCTGCCCCTCGTCCCACTCGATGCCGTGGGGGAACTGGGCCACCATGACGCCGGTGCTCTTCACCAGATGGCGGGTGTCGGTAGTGCCGTGGGGAATGGCGATGCCGCTGCCAAGGTAGGTGGCATGCTGCGCTTCACGGGCCAGCATCCCATCTACATAGCCCGCTTCCACCAGACCGGCTTCGGTCAGTTTGCCTGCCAGCAGGGCAATGGCTTCCGACTTGGTTGCCACCGACTGTCCCAGCAAGATCTGCTCTCGCGCCAACTTCAACATAGAGACTCTCCATCAGGTTCCGGCCGCGCCGGTACATCACAATTGAACATTCGGGTAACTCGCCAGCTGACAATAGGCATGATCGCGATTAACTGTGATCAAGGTTGGCTTTTGAGGCCTGGCTATCTATCCGCTGCTGACAGGCTGAATCGTTTCACTTACACTCAGACTGAATCGTTTCAGCGAATTGATCAAGTGCCCGTATCCAGTGCTTTTCAATGATATGATCCCGCGCACACTTTTCGGTGCCCTCACCCGGTAGTGACCGTGGGCCTTGCAACTCAAACAGAGCCAATATGATGAAACTGGATGAAATCGCCGCCCTCGCCGGTGTCTCGCGCACCACGGCCAGCTATGTGATCAATGGCAAGGCCGACCAATACCGCATCAGCCAGGCGACCCGCGACAAGGTGATGGCGGTGGTCACCGCCCACAACTACCAGCCGGACAGCCGCGCCGCCTCCCTGCGTGGCGGCCAGACCAAGACCCTGGGCTTTATCCTGCCTGACCTGGAAAACGCCAGTTACGCCAAGCTGGCCAAACGGCTGGAACAGGGGGCGCGGGCGCAGGGCTATCAGCTGCTGATCGTCTGCTCGGAAGATGATCCCGCCACCGAAAAAGAGCTGGCCCAGATGCTGGTGAGCCGCCATGTGGATGCCCTGCTGGTGGCCAGCTGCCTGCCCCCCGACGACCCCTTCTACGGCAAGTTGCAAGCGCAAGGCAGCCAGATCCTCGCCATCGACCGGACCATGGCCGCCGACAAGTTTGTCACCGTCGCCAGTGAAAACGAGAAGGCGAGCTTTGATCTCACCAGCTCCCTGCTCACCCCGACCCTGCGCCATATTGCCTTGATCACCGCGCTGCCGTTGTTGACGATCAGTGCGCAGCGTAAAGCCGGTTTCGAACAGGCGGTCGCCAGTCACAGCACGGCGCGCCACCTGTGCGAGGGGGATCACTTCTCCCGCCTTGAGGGGTATCGCCTGATCAAGGATCTGCACCAACAGCTGGGCCAACTGCCCGAGGCGCTGATCACCACCTCCTATATCCTGATGGAGGGGGTGCTCGATTACTTGCTGGAGTTAGAGCTGGAACAAGAGACCGATATGAGCCAGCTCGCCATGGCCACCTTCGGGGATGATCGGTTGCTCGACTTCCTCCCCTTTGGCATCAACTCCCTGCCCCAGCAGCACGATGCGCTGGCCAGTCAGGCGCTGGAGCTGGCACTCAAGGCCGTGAACGGCGAATACCAGTGCGGCCTGCACTATGTGAGCCGCACCCTCAAGCGCCGCCGCTAACCCGCTTCGCAGCAGACTCGGTTTGCTGTCAATCCATGCGAAAAACAGTGCGTGACAACTGTTCGTGAAAACCGTTAGTAAAAACAGTGCGAACATAAGGCTGCCAGGATCGGCAGCCTTATGTTTCTCCCCACAGCCCTGCCGCGCTCTGCTTTCTGCTTTCTCTACATGTGTCTGACCGACTAAACAACCGGCCGCCACACCCCTGTTGCCCCTCAACGCCACGCCAGCGCTCATACAAGGCCCTACCCGCTCCCCTATCTGCGCTGCTGCCACTTGGCTGATCTGTATCTATGAGCCCCCTCTGTCAGTCGTTTTTTTTCGGTGCTTTTTTCTGCAATTAGCCACCACTGTCATCATTTATTTCCACTTAATGCCACATAGCAGCACAAGATCCGTGTAAAAGGGGTTGTTTCCGCTATTTTGATCCGCTAACGTGGCAACCATCTTTTACAAGTGACAGGTTTTAGGTACAGATGTTCCCGTTCCGATATTGCTAGCCTCCGGCCCTATCCCCGGAGGCGCCTGCTGATAACGCCAATTGGCCCCCTCTTGTTGACGTCACTGCTGACACCGCCTGTTTGCACTGACACCGCTACGTTCGGATGGATAACATGAATACCAAAACCCTGGGTTGTACCCTGTTGATTGCCGGCACCACCATAGGCGCCGGAATGCTGGCCCTGCCGCTGGCCTCCTCCTCCCTCGGTGGCCCCGCCACCCTGCTGCTGATGGTTGGCCTCTGGGCCCTGATGGCTTTCACCGCCATGTTGCAAGTAGAAGCAAGCCTCAACACCGGCAAGTGGTACCTGCACCAGCTGGCGGATCATCTGCTCGGCCCCTGGGGCAAGCGCATCGCCTCCTTCTGCATCCTGATGCTGTTCTACTCGCTGGCTTCGGCCTACATCAGCGGCGGCAGCAGCCTGCTGGCCCAAGCGCTGGCGGATGCAGGTATGACCCTCAGCCAGGAGCAGGCGGCCTGGGCCTTTACCTTGCTGTTTGGCGGCATGGTCTGCGTCGGCACCAAGCAGGTGGATTACCTCAACCGGCTGATGTTCACCGTGAAACTGGTGATCATGGTGGTGGTGCTGGCGCTGCTGCTGCCGCGCGCCGAAGGGCAGCACCTGCTCTCGATGCCGCTGGGTCAGGGCTTGTTGCTGGCGGGCCTGCCGGTGATCTTCACCTCGTTCGGCTTTCACGGCTCCATTCCGAGCGTGATGCTCTACCTTGGCGACTGCCCCAAGCAGCTGCGCCGGGTCTTTGTCTGGGGCTCTGCCCTGCCGCTGATCCTCTATGTGCTGTGGCAGGTGGCGATCCTCGGTCTGCTCGGCCAGCAAGCGCTGCTGCAAACCGGCGGGGCGCTGGACAGCCTGTTGGCCAATATCGGTCAACTGGTGAGCTGGCCCGCCTTTAATCAGGCGATGCACCTGTTTGCCGATCTGGCGCTCGCCACCTCCTTCCTCGGGGTGACGCTGGGGCTGTTTGACTTTATGGCCAAGGTGACCCGCCGCAAGGACAACTGGCAGGGCCGCAGCCAGACCGGCCTCATCACCTTTGTGCCGCCATTGCTGTTTGCCCTCTACTTCCCGCAGGGCTTTATCATGGCCCTCGGCTACGCCGCCATTGCGCTGGCGATCCTCGCGGTACTGCTGCCGGTGGCGCTGGTGTGGCAGAGCCGCAAACAGGCGCCCGCCCACCACTACCGCGCGCCGGGTGGCGTAGTGGCGCTGGGTCTTGCCGCCGCCATGGGTGTGCTGATCGTCGGTGTACAGGTCAGCGTCAGCCTCGGCATGCTGCCTGCACTCTGATCCTTGCCGCCATTCAATGCCCCATTCCAAATAGCAAAAGAGCAAAAGCCCCGCCAATCAGATTGGTGGGGCTTTTTGTTGGTGAAGTAGTTTTGAGGGGCAGGCCAAATTTTCAGAGGGATGACCATCTAGCTATGCCAAGTATGGTTTCTCGTGCTTATGGAGCTTGTCGTCTCAGATTCCCAAATTGCGTCAGTCTGGCGCAGTAAGTTCTCACCTTCACATAATCAACGAGGCGTTGTTGCCCAAATCAGCCAGTAAGTCATGACTCCCCCAGCCCCAAGTGACTGCTACACTCGGGGCTTTCTTACAGGCAGACCAAGGGTGTTCAGTTTGTTTATCGCGCTCACATACGCCATCACTTCTCCCACTTGACCATTGTATTTTCGCAGGGTGATTTGGCCTGCCATTAACTGTTTGAACCGGAACATCGCTGTCTCTGCCAGCGAACGACTGTGATACCCCGATATCTTCTTCCAGTGCGCCAGCCCTTCCTTGCGCATCACCTGCACTGCCTCATTTCTCGGATGGCCCTTTTTCCATAGCCCTGCATTCTTGCGAGGCGGGATACACGCCGTCTCCCCTTTACGCGCAATCAACCGATGGCTGGCTTTGCTGTCATAGGCGCCATCCGCGTAAACACGCCCCAGCTTGCGACGCAGAGGATTGAGCAAGGTCGGTAACACCTCTGTGTCATGCACATTCTCCAGCGACACTTCTGCCGCCACGATATCGTGAGTCACCGGATCTACCGCCAGATGCAACTTGCGCCAGACTCGACGTTTCTCAGCGCCGTGTTTTCTGACTTTCCACTCGCCTTCACCAAACACTTTCAGACCCGTTGAGTCGATAACCAAATCGGTAGCCTTGCCCTTGGGTGGCTGGCGGTATGCCACCTTCACGGTACTGGCGCGCTTGCTGACACAGCTAATGGGATGGTCGCCCCTCCTAAACTGGCAGCACCTGTGCCAACGTGTGGGACGATACATTCATCAATGTGGGCGGAGCGATCAACATGAACGTTAAAACTATCGGGATCGATTTGGCGAAAGCGATTTTCCAGATACACGGTGTGAACGAACACGGCAAGTGCCTGTTTAACAAGCAGCTCAAGCGGGCACAAATGATCAGCTTTTTTGCCAATCTGCCACCCTGTCTGGTTGGCATGGAAGCCTGTAGCAGCGCCCACTATTGGGCCAGAAAACTGCAAGGACTAGGACATACCGTTAAACTGATGGCCCCGCAGTTTGTTAAACCCTACGTGAAGACCAACAAGAACGATGCGGCGGATGCTGAGGCGATCTGCGAAGCGGTGAGCCGGCCGAACATGCGGTTTGTGCCAATGAAGAGTAGTGAGCAGTTAGCCGTCCTGGCGCTGCACCGCGCCCGACAAGGCTTTGTTAAGGCGAGGACCGCACAGGCCAACCAGTTACGTGGTCTGCTGGCAGAACACGGGATCATCATCCCTAAAGGCATTGCCCACATTGGCAAGCATCTGCCCGAGATCCTAGAGGAGTACGAGAACGGGTTGCCAGGGACGTTTCGGCAATTGCTCGAGCGCCTATGGGAGCATCTCAAGGCGCTCGACCGGCAGGTTCAGGAACTAGAGGTCCAACTCCAGAGCTGGCATCGTGAGAACGTCGCCAGCAAGAAGCTGGCGCAGATCCCAGGGATCGGCCCGATCACCGCGAGTGCCTTGATCGCCTCCGTCGGAGACGCAAAAAGTTTTAAGAATGGCAGGCAGTTGGCAGCGTGGCTGGGACTGGTACCACGCCAACATTCTAGCGGTGGCAAGCAAACATTGCTGGGGATCAGCAAACGCGGCGACAGCTATCTGCGCACCCTGCTGATCCATGGCGCTCGGGCTGTACTCCGGGTAGCGGAGCGCAAGGCGCAGCACGCAAACAGTTGGTTAGCTGGGGTGATGATGGGGCGGCGCAATCATAACGTTGCCGCCGTGGCGCTCGCCAACAAGAATGCCCGCATAGTCTGGGCATTGCTTGCTCAGGAAAGAGAATATGAAGCTAATTATGGCGTGGTAGCCTGAACAACAAGTGTCCCGCGACACCAACTGCGTAGCGACTCTAATAATAACTGATACCGATAAGAACAACCGATTGCACAGGCAATCATGACGTGATGGCGAGACAGGTCAGACCGTGATGGGGAAAACCCGTGGACTACAGGGCTTTGTAAGAGCGAACAGCTGATAGAGGTCCCCATCAGCGAATTCCATCAGGGATAGAGGCGGTAGCCTCGATCGAAATCCGGATCTATGGCTGCAATCTCCACCTGACTCATTTTCATCGATTGAGGGCTTGGCAAACCGGGGCGACCATCTATGTAGTCCGGGGCACACAGCGGCACATTCATCAGCTCGAACAGGGAGTCGAGTAGCCCCTGAGTGGCTCGCAGCGTGAGGCTGAAAATCCCTTTGAGCATCAGAAAGGTACAGATGCTCTGGTCGGTGTAGAGCTGGCTGCGTCCCCGTTTTCCGTGATGGTCTTGGTGAAACCAGTTATCCATGGCCTCGGCATCAACCCAGAAAGTGAGAGAGCCACGGTTGATCAAAGACCTGTTGTATTGAGGCCAATTGGTGATGGGGTGAAGCGCTTTACCCATGATGCAGACTTGAGGGGGATGGTGGTGCTCAGATCACTGGGTTTTCAATTAGTTCCATTCAAGCTGCATCGATTTAGGAAATAACGCCACCCTGATCTTCAAAGCGAGCAGCCTCCCCCAGCAAATCGGCTGCACCGGTCATCAGTTGCTCACGCCCCAGATAGATGGGCTGTGACGTGCAATCCAGCCTATGTTGCTCGACATGGATAGCCAATGCAGTCACCACCGCCAGCGGTGAAGTCTCACCCTCTTGGTGAAACGCGCCTTTGGCAAGCAGAGCGGTCAGCTCCCTACCTCGCTCGGCTGACAGCAGGCAATAGATCCGCAAGCGGTGTTATAGCCCCACCTAGACAGTGGGGCTCGCTTCTGCATCCAGTTTAATATTCCATGGCATCAGATCATCCAGTGCCGCACCTTCGGCCCGGTTCGGTAATTCCCTGAACAATGTCTGCAAGTAGTAATACGCATTGATGTCATTTGCCCGGCAGGTCATGACCAGTCCATACAGTGTCGCACTGGCCTTGGCGCCCTTTACCAATGTCGCGAAGAGCCAGTTTTTCCGACCCGTGGTAAATGGCCTGATATCCCGCTCCGTCACATTGTTGTCTATCCCCAGTGCCCCATTCTCCAGATAACGGTTCAGCGCATCCCACTGGTTCAACACATAGTTAATCGCCTCGCCCACGTAGCTTTTGGGTGTCAGCTGCGCCTGAGACTCGACTAGCCACACCTTGAAGGCCATCAAGAGCGGCCCAGCCTTTTCTTGCCGTAGCTGGCAACGCGCCTCTGGCGATAACGCGCGAGCTAGTTGCTCGATCGCATACAGCTTCTGGGTGGTACTTAACGCATGGCTGGTTTTGCCGGTTTTTTTCGGTTGTGCCAGGAGTGCATCCTTAAACTTGCGCCGGGCATGAGCCCAGCAACAGGATAAGCTCACCCCCTCCAGGCTGGCATAGACTCGATAGCCATCGCATTGCAGATAACCGTCATACCCTTGCAAGAACGCCGCCGGGTATACCTTCCCCCGTCCAGGTTGATAGTCATACAGCACCACCGGTTGGTCACTGTATTGGCCACTGCGGTAGACCCACATGTTGGACTGCGAGGTCGCGGGGCGATCGGGTTCGTCCAGCACCTGGAGCACGGTTTCATCCGCGCAGATCACCGTCTGTTGCAGCAGATGTTGCCGCATCGCCTGGCGTAGCGGTTCGACCAACTCGCCGGCCTTGATGCACCAGGATGCCAGGGTGCTGCGACTGAGCTCCAGTCCGCCCCGGGCCAGGATGTCAACCTGACGATACAGCGGCAAGGCATCGCAGTATTTGGCCGTGTCCACCGCGGCCAGGGCTTCCGGACTGGCGATACTTTGCGGGATGGGCTGGGCGGGCTTGGGCGCTGTCACTACCTGGGTGCGCTCGGCGGTGTGCTCGCAGTGCCGAAAGGCATATTTGGTTTGCCGATGCCGCAGCACGCTGATCTTCGCCGGGATGATCTTGAGCTGCTCACTTTCTTCGACCCCGCACGCATGCAGCTCATGACCGCAGCAGCCACAGATGGGCTCGGCCAGGGTATCGTTGCGGATCTCGCGGTCCAGATCCCTGTGTGTCAACCTAAGCCTGAGCCAACTGATTTTGAGATAACATATAAATCAGGGCACTCAGGAGAACGAAAATGCCTAAACCAGACACTTCTGCCAACGCCAAGGTTGAGCCAAAACCCGAGCTGGAAAAACGGGTACGCCGAGTGTTTACTGCCGAATACAAGCTATCCATCCTCCAGCAGGCCGATGCCTGTCAGCATGGCGAGATCGGTGCGTTGCTCCGGCGTGAAAAGCTTTATTCCAACCAGTTACAGCAGTGGCGCCGTGAACAGGCTGAGCATGGCTTGGATGGCTTGCAGAAGTCTGCTCCCGGCCCAACCGCCAAGAAAACTGCAGAACAGAAGCGGATCGAGCAGCTGGAAAAGGAAAACAAACGGCTGCGCAAACAAATCGAAGTCAAAGATGGCTGCCTGATGCTCCAAAAAAAAGCCTTGGCCATGCTGGACTCGTTCGAAGAGAGCAACTCGTGAACCTGTTGCTGGATGGACCGCTGCCTGCTGGTGTGTCAGAACGTGAAACCTGCAGTGTGCTGAACATTTGCAGGAATAGCCTACGTGCTGCCCGGGCCCGGTATCGCTTTTGCGGCCCCGTCAGCCCATACCGACGCAAGCGTAAAAAAACTCAACAACCACGCGCCCTGAGCCCAGAGGAGCGCACAGAGGTAAGAGATGTGCTGCTCAGTGCTGAGTATCATGACCAACCCCCGGTACAGGTGTACTTCAGCCTGTTAGAACAAGGTGTTTACTTGTGCTCAGTCAGCACCATGCATCGGCTGATGCGGGAAGATGGCCTGAACGGTGAGCGGCGGCAGCAGCGACCTGCAAGCCCCCAGCCCATACCGCGCCTGCAGGCCACTGCCCCGCTCCAGGTCTGGAGCTGGGACATTACCAAGTTGCCCACCAAGAAGCGTGGTGAATATCTGTCACTCTACAGTCGCTACATCGTTGCCTGGATGCTGTCGCGCAAAGAAAATAGCGCCCTCCCCAGCCATCTGCTCAAGGAGGCTTACGAGCGCTATGATATCCAGCCTGACACGCTGACCTTGCACCAGGATCGTGGCATGCCAATGACAGCGCATTGCTACCTCGATTTGCTTGGCGAGCTGGCGGTAACCGCCAGCCATAGCCGCCCCAGGGTCAGTAACGACAATGCCATGAGCGAGTCACAGTTCAAAACCATGAAATACCAACCGGACTATCCGCGTCGTTTCGATAATTATGAACACGCCATGGGGTGGTGCGAAGAGTATGTTGCTTGGTACAACCAAGCGCATCACCACAGCAGCCTGGCGGGGTTTACGCCGCATCAGGTGTTTAGTGGGAAGTACCATGACATTGCCAAGCTCAGACAGCAGGCGCTTGATGAGATGTATGAGCGTCACCCTGAGCGCTTCTGCAAGGGTCCCCCAAGCATCTCGATGCCGCCAGCTGAAGTCTGCATCAATCCGATACCAGAGGATGCAGATCAAGCCACCGTGGAGAAAGGGGTCAACTTCCCAACACTGCAGCGGGCGATCGCAAAAGTAACTTAATGTTTAACGAGCTGGCTCAAGTGAGGTTGACACGTTCCGGGTGAGTGACCCCGTTTATGCCGGTTGTGGCAGACCGAAAAAGGGGGAAGCACCGGTCAGCTATCAGTTCCACATCAAAGGGGTGGCGGCAACCAGCCTAGCTCGAGTTGAAGAGGCCCGCAACCAGACCGAGGTGTTCATCCTGGCGACCAATGACCACAGCGAAACGCTGACCATGGCCGAGTTGTTGGCCACCTATAAGGCGCAGCAGAATGTCGAGCGGGGCTTTCGCTTTCTCAAAAGCCCGGAATTTTTAACCTCCTCGCTGTACCTGAAAAAACCGGAGCGGATCGAAGCGTTGCTGATGGTGATGACCTGTAGCCTGATGATTTACGCGGCCCTGGAGCACCGGATCCGGCAGGGATTAGTGGAGCGAAACCGCAGTGTGGCGGATATGAAAAAGAAGCCGACCCAGCGGCCAACCGCCCGTTGGATCTTTTTGCGCTTTAGTGGGCGTTGTTGCCCAAATTGATGCAGCTTGAATGGAACTAACTGAGGGCGCGGTGATCTGATCACCACCACCCTCTTCAAGTCTGCATCATGGGCACGTCGCTTCACCCCATCACTAACTGGCCTCAA